>JBJTRF010000030.1:0-2114 GCA_046076025.1 Ilumatobacteraceae bacterium | reverse complement strand
CGTCTCGACCTCGCGCACCCGGTTCCAGCCCTCGCTCGGGATGTCGACGATGAAGGCCGTGTTGGCCGCCTGGGGCAGGTCGGGGTTGTCCTCGGTGCGGCAGATGAGGATGGCGAACTTGGCTCGTCGGGCATTGGAGATGAACCACTTGTGGCCGTTCGCCACCCACTCGTCGCCGTCCTGCACTGCATGGGTGCGGATGAGGGTGGGGTCCGAGCCGGCGACCTCGGGCTCGGTCATCGCGAAGCAGCTCATCGCCGTGCCATCGCACAGCGGTCGCAGGTACTTCTCCTTCTGCTCGGGCGTGCCCCAGTGCAGCAGCGTGTGCATGTTGCCCTCGTCGGGTGCCTGGCAGTTCAGCACCCACGGTCCGTAGCCGGCCTTGGCCGCCTCGGCCTGCACCATCGCCAGCTGCACATGGCCCAGCCCCATGCCGCCCCACTCGGCTGGCATGTGCGGCAGCCACAGCCCCGCGGCACGGGCCTTGGCGCGCATGCCGATCAGCAGGCCGACGTACTCGGCCCGATCCTCGTCGCGCAGCCGCTCGAGCTCATGCTCGCCGGGGCGGACCACGTCGTCGATGAACTCGCGCACGCGCAGCCGAATCGCGTCGAGGTCGGGTCCGAGCGTGAAGTCGATGGCCATGCGCTCACACTAGGTTGCCTGCATGGAGCCAGCGGCCGGGTTGCCCGCATTCGAGACCATCTCCGTGTCGCTCGACCCCGACGGACGACACGGCGCCATCACGCTCACACGCCCTTCGAAGCTCAACGCGATGAACCCAGCGATGCTTGCCGAGATCATCGCCGGCGCCGCCTGGTTCGACACCGCGACCGATGCAGTGTCCGTGGTGGTGCACGGCAGCGGGCGCTCGTTCTGCGCAGGGTTCGACCTCGGCGCCTTCAGCGAGCAGCGCAAGCCCGGTGACGCACGCGACACCGCCGACCTCGGCCGGCGAATGGCCGACGCCGTCACCGGCATGCGCGCCGTCACCGTCGCTGCGATTCACGGCCACTGCGTCGGCGGGGGCCTCGTGCTGGCGGCGTCATGCGACCTGCGTATCGCCGAGGCCGATGCGTCGTTCTCGATCCCCGAGGTCGACCTCGGCATCCCGCTGGCGTGGGGTGGCATTCCCCGGCTCGTGCGCGAGATCGGACCTGCGGCGACGAAGGACCTCGTCATGACGTGCCGTGCTGTCGGCGCTGACGAGGCACTGCGGCTGGGCCTCATCACGAGGGTCGTCGATACCGGCGCCGCCTACCGGGCATCAGTCGCCCTGTCGGTCGAGTTGTCGGAGAAGTCGCCGCTCGTGCTCTCGATGACGAAGCAGCACGTCAACGCAGTCACCGAGCAACTCGGGTCGACGTCACTCTCCTTCTTCGATGCTGACGCGCTGAGCGCCGCCCAGCGCGACCCGGCATCGCGTGCCGCCGCACGGGCCTACCTCGACCGCCGCACCTGACGGCGCACGCTCTACCGATGCGGCGGCAGGCCGTTTCTCCTCCGCATCCGCCTCATTCTCACGCACTGCGCGCATGCACGCGCAGATCGTGGGGTGCTGGCCCTGCTGCATCGAGGTCTTGACGTCACATTGCGCACAATTCGCAGGCGCGACAGCACCGCGCGGAGTACTATCCTCGCAGTGGGCACTGTGTGTGGCGGTGTCCCCGCTACAGCACACACCCAGAATCACGACGACGGGAGATCGTTACATGCGTAAGAAGATGCTCACGGTTGCAGCCACTGCTGCCGCCCTGTCACTCGTTGGCCTCGGCGCCAGCGCCGCAGCCATGCCCACCGACACGGCGTCGGTTGAGGTCGCGCCGGCCTCGGATCCCGTGGTCGACTCGATCGTGGCCATGGCGGTCGGCAAGGTCACGCTGACGTTCGACAGCCCGAACCAGACGATCGAGCTCGGCCAGGACGTGACGCTGTCGTTCACCGGCACCAACGCCACCGGCAACCCGAATCCCGACGTCGTCGTCGTGCTCGACGGCTGCGGCGACGGTGCCGTGAGGCCGCTGAGAGTGAACTCGAGCGTCACCGGGCTGCCACCGGCGAAGACGTCGGTGAAGGTGCCCGGATCGGCGGAAGCACACTCGCCCACACCGCCA
>JBJTRF010000029.1:0-8052 GCA_046076025.1 Ilumatobacteraceae bacterium | reverse complement strand
CGACCGCGACGACCTCGTCGAGCGAACCGAGACGCGGCTCGGCGGCCTGCTGCTCGACGAGGCGGTGCGCCCTGCCCAGCCGGGCGAGGCAACGGCGGCAGCGCTCGTCGAGCGGGTGCGCAGCACCAAGCTGTCGGCCCTGCGCTGGAGCGATCGGGCCGCTTCGCTGCGTCATCGCGTCGAGTTCCTGCGCCGCGCCGCTGCCAGCGGCATGGTGCCGGGTCACGGCTGGCCCGACTGGAGCGACGCCGCCCTGCTGGCAACGCTCGACGACTGGCTCGCCCCGTACCTCGGCCACGCCACGGGCCGCGCCGATCTCGAGCGACTCGACCTCGAGATGGTGCTCGGCGCACAATTCGACTGGGACACGTCAACGCAGGTGTCCGAACTGGCACCGCCCACGCTCACCACCGCCAACGGCCGGCAGGTGGACATCGACTACTCGGCCGAGGTGCCGACCGCGCACGTGCGCGTGCAGGACATGTTCGGCACGAAGGACCACCCCTGCGTTGCGGGCGGGCGCGTGCCGCTGGCGCTGGCGCTGCTGTCGCCGGCCGACCGGCCGGTGCAGATCACCCGCGACCTGCCCGGCTTCTGGGCGGGCTCGTGGGCCGACGTCCGCAAGGACATGGCAGGCCGCTATCCCAAGCACCAGTGGCCCGCCGACCCGGCGAATGCGCCGCCGCACCGCCTGAAGTAGACGGCTGCTGGTCGCTGCGACCCGGCCTGCGACGACCGCACCGCTGCCCTAACGTCAGCCCGTGGCATTCACCGGCTTCACCGACGAGGCCTTCGGCTTCTACGAGCGGCTGCAGGCCGACAACAGCCGGGCCTTCTGGCAGGCACACAGGCACGTCTACGCAACCGCGGTGCGCGCCCCGCTCGATGCGCTGCTGGGCGAGCTCGCTGCGTACGGGCCCTTCCACGTGTTCCGGCCCTACAAGGACGTGCGCTTCTCGAAGGACAAGATTCCCTACAAGGACCACCAGGGCGCCTACGGCGAGAGCGAGGGCGGCGCGGGCTTCTACGTGCAGGTGTCGGCCACCGGGCTGATGGCTGCCACCGGCTACTACGTGATGGCATCCGACCAGCTGGCGCGATTCCGCGAGGCGGTCGACCACGAGGCACGCGGCGGCGAGATCGAGCGCCTCGTCGCCGCCCTCGGGCGGAAGGGCTTCACCGACGGCTCGATCGGCGAACTGAAGACGGCACCGCGCGGCTATCCGAAGCAGCACCCGCGCATCGCCTTGCTGCGCAGAAGGGGGCTGATGGTGTTCCGCAGCTGGGAGTCGGCACCGTGGATGGCCACGCGTTCGCTCGTCACGCGGGTGCGCGACGCGTGGGAGGCAGGCGCGGCGATGAACGCCTGGCTCGACACCCATGTGGGCCCGAGCACGCTCGCTCCCGACGAGGACGAGATCGCCCGATTCGGCCCGATCTGACCTCCGCGAGCCGGCGCGCCGACCGCATCTGCACGGTCGTGCGACCCGACCTGACATCCGCGAGAACCGAGTCGGGGTTGAAGGGGTCTCTTGCAGCATGAGCGACACGCCGGTCGGCCTCGACTTCGCCACAGTTGCCAGCGCTGCCAGCGCTGCCGGCCCGCGGCCCGATGCGGTCCGCGACGCCCGTCCTGCGGTCGAGGCAGAGGTGGTGCAGCCGATCGACGTCGCCTACCGGCGGCTGTACCCGTCGCTCGTCCGCCTCGCCATCCTGCTCGTCGACACCACCGAGCGGGCGGAAGAAATCGTGCAGGACGCCTTCGCCCGCGCCTATCCGAAGTGACATCGCATCGTGCGCCACGACGCCTACATGCGCTCGACGGTCATCAACCTGAGCCGCAAGGCGCATCGTCGCCGCTCGGTCGCGCGGCGGGCGCCGCAGTACCCGGTGCCCGACGCGCCGGGCGCCGGCGAGGTGGCCGACCACGTCTACGACGCAGTGCGGGCGCTGCCGTCGCCCATGCGCGAGATCGTGGTGATGCGGTACTACCTGCAGGCATCCGACGCCGAGATCGCCGCCACGCTGCGACTGCCCGCCGGCACCGTGAAATCGACACTCCACCGAGCACGAACCATCCTCAGAAGGGAACTCACATGAACGACATCGACGATCTCATCGCCCGCGCCCTGCGCGACCGCGCCGGTCGGGCCCACGTGTCGCCCGCCGGCTTCGAGTCGGTGCGACGGCGGGCGCGACTGCGCCGCTCGCGCCACGCTGCCCTGGCCGTCACGCCGGTGCTCGTCGCCGCCGCCTATGCGTCGGGCGCCGTGCGCGGCCAGGGGGCTGACGTCGCACCCGCCGCCGGCGAAACCGGCTGGCTGGACGTTTCGCCCACCACCGAGTGCGCCATCGGACCCGACACAGTTCCGCCGACCGACGGCATCACCCCCAGCAGCACGAGCCCCACCGACGCCACGTGGACCGGCACGCCGACCACGGTGATCATCGACAGCACGGTGATCGTCGACAGCGACGGCAGCGTGGTCACCGTCGCCCCCACGTCGACCGAGATCATCCCTGCGGGCACCACGACCACGCTGCCCGTACCCGACACCAGCCCCTCCCCGGACACGGTCACCACGCCGTGGCCCACGTGGGCGACTGGCGATCCGACCACCAGCACGATCGCGCCTGCCACGGACGGCACGCTCTTCTACGTCGACCCCGCCACCGGCGCCATCACCGTCATCGAGACGCGCTGCGACACGGACGGCGAGCGGGTCGCCAAGGAGATGGGCTGCTCGATCGACGACGCGCAGCTCGCATTCGAACCAGGCACCGAGTTCGCGGCCGAGTGCGACGAGGGCCTGACTGCATGGTGCCTCGTGGCGGGCGGCGACGGCATGCCGAGGTCGATCGACTGCGTGGCTGCCACGGTCCCGTCCAGCGTCGAACAGTCATCGGTGCTCGGCGAGAACTCGACGACCTCGACCGGCGGCTGACCGCACCAACCACTGGCTACAGGTCGAGCACGGCCTCGGTCTCGCCCTCGACCACTCTCCCGGTGGGCACGAAGCCGAGCCGCTCGTAGAACGGGCGCGGGCCGCCCGGGCCCTCGACCCAGCTCACCATCAGCCGCCGGTGGCCAGCGGCGCGGAAGTGGTCGGCCACGAACCGCACTGCGGCGTCGCCGAGCCCCGCCCGCTGGAAGCGCCGGTCGACGAGCAGCCGCCACAGAAACGGGTCGGGGTGGGCGTCGGTGACGTCGGCCACCATCACGAACCCGGCCACCGCGCCATCGGCTTCGATGCCGCGGATCCACGGCACCACCGGCGCACCGTCGATCACCTCGGGGAACAGGGCGTCGCCGAACGACGCCCACATCGGCGACACGAAGTGCTCCTGCGAGCGGTGCGTTGCCAGCCGCCCGTAGGCGCGCACGGTGTCGGGCGTCAGTTCGACGAAGCGCACGTCGCCGAACGCGCGTGGCCGTGCCAGCCAGGCCGCACGGTCGTCGCGCAGCAGCGAGCAGCGCATGTCGTCGAGCCACTCGCCGCGGATCAGCTCGGCCCGGCGCGACACGCCGTCCACCGTGAAGCCGAGGTGCTCGAGCACGCGCAGCGACGGGCGGTTCGCAGGGTCGAGCGTCGCTGCGATGCGGTGCACGCCGCCGGCGAACAGCGCATCGACCACGGCGCCCACCGCCTCGCGGGCGATGCCTCTTCCCCACCACTCGCGCCGCAGGCTGTAGCCCAGCATCGCGCTGGCCCCGTCGTGGCCGAGGTACACGGCGAGGTCACCCGCGCACGCGCCATCGGGCTCGCCCGTCACGTCGATGGCCACCTGCACCCAGGTATCGAGCGTCACATCGTCGAGCTGGCCGCACGACGCCATCAGCCGCTCGGCGTCGGCCTCGGTGTACGGCAGCGGCCAGTCCTGGTACTCGGCCACCTCGGGCTGGTTGCGCAGCTCGAGGAGCGCTGCAGTGTCCGACGGCCGCACCACGCGCAGGCGCAGCCGCTCGGTGGTCAGGGGAAGGATCGGCATGCCGCCAGCCTCACGACGCCTCTGCGCTCAGAGGGTGACGGCGGTGGCAGAGCCGACAGCCGACGACGTGCCCGCTGAGGTGGTGGCCAGCAGCCCCGAGGTCGGCGTGCCGGCCAGCATGTTGGCGATCCAGCTGATCGCAAGGGTGCGCAGCGCCGCCACGTTCTCGGCGCGCGGCGCGCCGCAGGTGATGTTGGCCGAGCCGGTGGCATCGACATGGGTGCCGTTGACGAGCCGCACGCCGACGAACTCCGACGGCCGCTTCGACGTCAGCAGCCGAGTGCCGCTGCCGCTGGCGTTGCACGACGAGTCGGGCGCCGCGATGGTCCACACACGGCGGTAGTTGGCGCCGCTGAGCCGGTCGAGGCCCGTGCCGATGGCGCCGCCGTTGTCGACGCCGTCGTACATCACCACGCCCCGCAGGCGGCTCGACACGAGCGAGCCCCCCGACGAGATCAGGGTGGTGTAGCCCGCTGCCGAGGTGGCCAGATTGCCGCCCGCCGAGTGTCCGGTGAGCACGAATCGGGTGGGCAGCGTCACCGCTCCGGCACCGGCCAGCGTCGCCGCGGCACTGGCGCTCGACTGCAGCGCGCTCAGCCGGTCGCCGAACATGCGCGCCACGGCCTGGTGCATGGCGAGGCCATTGATCCAGCAGCCGTTCAGCGACAGGAAGTTGCTGCTGATGGTGGGCGCCACGACGATGGCGCTCGTGTTGGCGGCGATCGCGTTGGCCAGCGCAGCGATGCTGGATTTCGACGAGCTGAAGCCGTGCTGCACCCACACCACGCCCGTGGGCGACGCCGTGGCCGGGAAGTACCAATCGGCCGACAGGGTGGTGCCGTTCGAGCCGCACGGCACGGTGAGGTTCGACGCCGCCCTGCGGACCGCAACGGCGGACGCCGTCACGGATGTCGTGGCAACCGTGCCTGCCGCCAGCACGGCCACTGCGACCGCCGCCCGTGCGATTCGTCGTCCCGTGCTCGTGCCCGTTGCTGCCATGCCGCTCATGTCCCACCTCGTCCAGTGCTGCGTCGGCGCTCACGCTACGGCCGCACCGACGACGAGTCCACGCCAGTCGATGGCCCGCGCGCCCGGCGACGGTCGTTTCCCTGCGGCTGCCCGGCCGGGCATAGCCTGCCCACATGGCCACCACGCCCGAGTTCGAGTTCACCGAGCTACTCCCCCTCGGTCCCGACGACACGCCGTACCGGCTCGTGACCACCGACCACGTCGGCACGGTCGACACGCCGGTAGGACGCATGCTGCGCGTGGATCCGGCGGCGCTGACGCTCATCACGCAGGAGGCGATGCGCGACATCGCACACTTCCTGCGGCCCGGCCACCTGCAGCAGCTGAGGCTCATCCTCGACGACCCCGAGGCCAGCGACAACGACCGCTTCGTCGCCCTCGACCTGCTGAAGAACGCCGTCATCAGCGCCGGCGGGGTGCTGCCGATGTGCCAGGACACCGGCACCGCCATCGTGAAGGCCAAGAGGGGCCAGATGGTGTTCACCGGCGGCGGCGACGAGGAGGCGATCGCCCGCGGCGTGTTCAACACGTACCAGACCAGCAACCTGCGCTACAGCCAGATGGCACCACTCACCATGTACGACGAGGTGAACACCGGCAACAACCTTCCGGCCGAGATCAAGATCAGCGCCGTCGACGGCGACGCCTACAAGTTCCTCTTCATGGCCAAGGGCGGCGGCAGCGCCAACAAGAGCTACCTGTTCCAGGAGACCAAGGCCCTGCTCAACGAGAAGTCGCTGCTGCCGTGGCTGTTCGAGAAGATGAAGACCCTCGGCACCGCAGCGTGCCCGCCGTACCACCTCGCTGTCGTCATCGGCGGCACGAGTGCCGAGCACGCCGTCGAGACGGCCAAGCTCGCCAGCGCCCGCTACCTCGACTCGCTGCCGCTGCAGGGCAGCCGGCTGGGCCACGCCTTCCGCGACGTCGAGCTCGAGGCCAAGGTGCTGCAGCTCGCCCAGCAGACCGGCATCGGCGCCCAGTTCGGCGGCAAGTACTTCTGCCACGACGTGCGCGTCATCCGCCTGCCGCGCCACGGTGCCAGCTGCCCGGTGGGCATGGCAGTGAGCTGCAGTGCCGACCGCCAGATGCTCGGCAAGATCACCACCGACGGCATCTTCCTCGAGCAGCTCGAGACCGATCCGGCGCACTACCTGCCCGAGGTCACCCACGACGACCTCGAGGGCACTGCCGTGGTGCGCATCGACCTCAGCCGCCCGATGTCCGAGATCCGCGCCGAGCTGAGCAGGCACCCGGTGAAGACCCGCGTGATGCTGACCGGGCCGATGGTCGTGGCGCGCGACATCGCCCACGCCAAGATCAAGGCGCGCCTCGACGCCGGCGAGCCCATGCCCCAGTACATGAAGGACTTCAGCGTCTACTACGCCGGCCCGGCCAAGACCCCTGCCGGCATGGCGAGCGGCGCATTCGGCCCCACCACCGCAGGCCGGATGGACAGCTACGTCGACGAGTTCCAGGCCGCCGGCGGCAGCCTGGTGATGCTGGCCAAGGGCAACCGCAGCCGGCAGGTCACCGACGCCTGCAAGCAGCACGGTGGCTTCTACCTGGGCAGCATCGGCGGCCCCGCAGCACGGCTCGCGCAGGACTGCATCACCAGGGTCGAGGTGCTCGAGATGCCCGAGCTCGGCATGGAGGCCGTCTGGAAGATCGAGGTCGAGGACTTCCCTGCCTTCATCGTCGTCGACGACAAGGGCAACGACTTCTTCGACCTGGTGAACCGCCCCCTCGGCGGCACGCCGGTGTCGCTCTGACCTGCTGCGCTGCCCTCGGCGGGCCACATCCCGCTGCGACCTGACCGGCGAGCAAGGCCACCGACGCCGGAATGCCGGTGAGCTCAGCGACCTGGGCCTGGGTCCAGCCTCGCTGCCGCCGCAGCGCGCGCAGGGTCGCACCGTCAATCACGACCCGAACGTAGCGAATTCGCGACGTACGGCCAACGCCCGATCGCCTCGCACCTGCCACGTCCCGTACCGGCGGCGGGAGACCCTTCGTCAGAGGAACTCGCGCAGGATGGCGTGGGTTCTGGCTACCTCGTCGGGGTCGCTCGTGTAGACGCCGGCGTTGAAGTCGGTGACGCCGATCGAGCGCAGCTCGGCGATCTGGTCGCGCACCTCGGCCTCTGTGCCGCAGATGGCCAGGCCGCCCGGGCCGTCCACGCCCTCGCGGTCCATCATCGTCTTGTAACTGGGCAGGGTGTCGTACACGGCGAACACCTGCGCCGCCCGCGCCCGCGACGCAGCGACATCGTCGGTGACGGCCACCGGCAGGGCGCACACCACCCGCGGCTCGGGGCGACCGGCATCGGCGGCGGCCTGGCGCAGCGTGGGGACCGTGAGTTCCTTCAGCGTCTTCGGCCCTACGCACCAGGTACTCGTGCCGTCGGCCATCGCCCCGGTGATGCGCAGCATCTGCGGGCCGAGCGCGGCAACCACGACCGACGGCCTGCTGCTGCCCACGGCGGCGAGGCCGCCCTGCACGCGGTACTCCTCGCCCTCGAACTTCACCGGGCTGCCCTCCAGCAGCGGCATCATCACGCTGAGGTACTCGCGCAGGTGGCGCACCGGCTTGTCGTACGACAGGCCCCACATCGACTCGACGACGATCCTGTGCGACAGGCCGATGCCGAGACACAGCGAGCCGCCGCGGCCGCCGGCGCTGATGGCGGCCTGCACGGTGAGCGCCTGCTGGGCCATCACCCACGGATGCCGCGGGTAGGTGGGCACCACCGCGGTACCGAGCTCCATGCCCGGCACCTCGCGGCCCACCACGGCCAGCGCCGTCAGCGCGTCGTGGCCGAAGATCTGCGACGACCAGAAGGTGTGCATGCCAAAGTCCTTCGCCCACTGGGCCTCGGCGATGATGTCGTCGACGGTGCCGCCATTGATGGCGCTGCTCATGGTTCCGATCTTCATGGGCGGCACCTTATGCCCCGCGCCATGACACGGCATCACGCAAGGGCTACGAGCTCCAGCCAGTCGTCGCTGAAGTAGTCGACCTGGCCTTCAGGCATCAGCA
>JBJTRF010000028.1:0-6587 GCA_046076025.1 Ilumatobacteraceae bacterium | reverse complement strand
GTCGCCGCTGTCCGCGACTACCTGGCGTTTGTCGAGTGTGAGGCATCGGCACGCCACGCGGCAGGCGTCGATGCATGGGATGCGGCACGCGAGATCGCTGCCGCCGTCGGGGCCCGCACCGAGTTCTCGACGTGGGGAGAGTTCGGGCGGATCGCAGTGAACGTCGACACCGCCTACCGGTCACTGGATCCGGCGCACCAGTCGGCGAATGTCGTCGAGCAGTTCCGGCGCATGGCCGTGATCGAGGGATTTGGCCCGGCGCACTGACCGGCATCGCTGCGGGCGTCGGCTACAGGTACTGCTCGGGAATCAGCGGCTTCCTGCCGGCGCGCGGCCCTCGCGATGACCGCCTCACCGCCAGCACCCACCCGACGATGACGCAGATGCTGAACACGAACCACTGGATCGCATACGACAGGTGCGGGCCCTCGTCGAGCGACGGGAATGCGATCGGCGACAGCTGCGGGACCGGCTCACCATTCTCGAGGAGGGCCTCGACGTAGACCGGCTGCAGTGGCTGGTCGAACTGCTCGGCCAGCACGGCGAGTTCGATGCGGCGGATCTCGGTGAGCTCGGCGGCGGGATCGTCGCGCACCTGGCCGCGCCGCGGCTCCTGCGACAGCCGGATCCGGCCGACGACGTCGACAGGACCCGTCGGCAGCGGTGGCAGGTCGGCGACACCGCCGGCGAAGCCGCGGTTGACCACGAGCAGCGAACCGTCGTCGAGGGCGAGCAGGCCGACGTGGTTGCGGCCGCCGCCACCGCCCTGGCTGACGTTCACCACCGTGAACGTTCGCTGGAGATACTCGCCCGACACGCGGACTCGCTGGTATTCGTCGGCGCCGCCCGCAGCCGCGTACTCGGCGTACTCGGCGACTGGCGCCCCTGCCACGGCCTCGACGCCGGCGTTGAACTCGCGGCGCTGCTCGAGTCGGTGCGCCTGCCAGATGCCCAGGTTCACCATCGCCACCACCGCGCCGAGGCACAGGAGATGGAATCCCAGCCACCGCGGTCGCAGGAACTGACGCAGCGGCAGGGCACTCACGGGCCCGACGGTATCGGCCGCCCTCGCCCTGTGGGCAGCGCTGCGCGGCAGTAGCCGCCGATCTTCCTCTGACGGCGGCGGCTCCCGGCGCGAGTACCGTCGGGTGCCGTGGACCCGGACGCGATCACCTCGGAGTGGCTGAGCGGCATCCTCGGCGGCGAGGTCGAGTTGGTGCACTCGTCGCGCATCGGCGACGGCCTCGTGGGGATGAACCTGCGGCTCGAGCTGCGCTCGGCGGACGGCCTGCCCGACCGGCTGATCGCCAAGCTGCCCTCGCCCGACGAGACCAGTCGCGCCACCGGCATCGCGCTGCGCAACTACGAGCGCGAGGTGAAGTTCTACCGGCACATCGCTCCGACGGTCGACATCCGGGTCGCGCGGTGCTTCCACGCCGAGTGGAACCCCGACGACCACGACTTCGTGCTGCTCCTTGAGGATCTCTCGCCGGGCCAGCAGGGCGACCAGGTGGCGGGCTGCTCTGTCGGCCATGCGCGCACGGCGGTGCTCGAGCTGGCGCGACTGCACGGCCCGCGCTGGGGCGACCCGGCGCTCGACGAGATCGAGTTCCTGCAGCGTCGGACAGCCGAGGACGCGGCGCAACTGCAGGTGATCTACTCGATGTTCATGCCGGGATTTCTCGCCACCTATTCGAAGTACCTCGACCGCGACGCAATCGAGCTCGTCGAGCGATTTGCGCCGCGGGTGACGGAGTGGGTGGACGGCAGGCCACTGCCGCCGACGGTGACGCACGGCGACTACCGGCTCGACAACCTGATGTTCGCCTCCGACGCCGGCGGCTACCCGATAGCGACAGTCGACTGGCAGACGCCCGGCCACGGCCAGTCGAGCGCCGACGTGAGTTACTTCATGGGTGCCAGTCCGCTCGTCGACGACCGGCGCATCCACGAGAGGGCGATCGTCGAGGAGTACCTCGATGCCCTGGGCGCATACGGCGTCAGCATCGACCCCGACCTGTTCTTCCACCACTACGCACGCGATGCGTACTCGGGCGTGGTGATGTCGGTGGTGGCCTCGCAGATCGTCAGCGGCAGCGACCGCAGCGAGGCGATGTTCGCGGCAATGGCCACGCGTCACACGCGCCATGCCCTCGACCTCGGTGCCGAGTCGCTGATCTGACACGGACAGGCGGCCCGCTGTCGCAGCGGTGGCAGGCGGCAACTCGACTGGTCGGTTCGGCGGCGATGCGCGTAGCGTTGGGACGTGATGGTGGAGATCTCAGGCGACGCAACGGCAGGAGGCGAGACGTTGCGCAGCGCGACGTCGGGCAGGGCGCCGAATTCCGACACGGCTCGTCGGCTGCCGATGCTGGTGATGGACGGCGACTGCGCGTTCTGCCAGGCCTCGGTCGAGCGGGGCCGGCGCCTCATCGGGCGCTTTCCGACTGTTGCCTCGTGGCAGTCGCTCGACGCGAGCGGCGGCCTGCAGGCCCTCGGCCTCGATGTGGCCGCCTGCAGCGAAGCGGTGCAGTACATCGCCCTCGACCGGCGGATCCACGCAGGGCATGACGCGGTCAGTGCGCTCCTGCTGGCGGCGGGGAGGGGATGGTGGCCGCTCGGGGCGCTCATGCGCGTGCCGGGCCTGCGCAGGCTGTGCGGCGTGGCGTATCGCTGGGTGGCGCGCAACCGTCACCGGCTGCCGGGCGGCAGCGACCGCTGCTCGTTGAGCTCGGCAGCGAGCTCGTCGAGCGACCGCTGATCGCCGGCCCGCAGCGCCGCCACCCGGCTGGCAGGAAGTCCGGATGCGTCGAGCAGTTCCTCCCAGCGGCCAGCCGGCCGGTCGAGCACCCGGCGGAGCGCGACGATGAGCGCGCCGACGGGATCGGCGTCGTAACGGTCGAGCAGTGCCTCGACATCGGCCTTGCGCAGCCTGCCCACGCCGCGATCGTACGACGGTCCTGTCGCTAACGTTCGGCCATGACTGACGTGCACCCCGGCCGTCGCCTGCGGGATCGCCTTGCGAACGGCACAGTGCTGATGCCCGGCGTGTGGGACCCGCTGTCGGGGCGCCTCGCTGCGGACGCCGGCTTCTCGACGCTGTTTCTCAGCGGCTACTGCGTCAGCGGCACCATGCTCGGCGTGCCCGACGTCGGCCTGCTCACACAGACCGAGATGGCCGACGCAGCGCGGCGGATCAGCGCAGCCGTGCCGGGTGTCGAGCTGGTCGTCGACGCCGACACCGGCTACGGCAACGCGCTCAACGCCATCCGCACCGTCGAGCTGTGGCGCCAGGCCGGCGCTGCCGGCATCTTCATCGAGGACCAGCTGTGGCCGAAGCGCTGCGGCCACATGGACGGCAAGCGAGTGGTCGACCGAGGGGAGTGGCTGTCGAAGCTGCGCGCCGCGGTCGCGCACGCCGACGGGATGCACGTCACGGCGCGCACCGATGCCCGCGCCGCGGTGAGCCTCGACGAGGCACTCGAACGCGGGCGGATGGCGCGCGACATAGGGGTCGATGCCGTCTTCGTCGAGGCACCCGAGTCCGTCGCCGAACTCGAGCGCATCGCAGCGGCACTGGACGGCACGGTGCTGGTCGCCAACATGGTGGAGGCCGGGCGAACGCCGCTGCTGAATCCCGCCGAGCTCGACGCACTGGGGTTCCGGCTCGTCGTGTCGCCGGTGGGAGGGCTGTTCGCCGCCACGAAGGCCCTGCGCGACGCGTTCGCAGCGCTGCACTCGCACGGCACCCTGCGCGACCGGCTGGACTCGCTCGTCGGCTTCGCCGAGTTCGGCACGATCGTGGGCCTGCCGGCGCACGATGCCGAGGCTGCCCGGTTCGCAGCCGACGGGCCCTGACGGCCGAGCGCGACAGCGGGACGCAGTGGGTGCGTGCCGCCGACGCTCTTGCTAGCGTGGGGATGTCAATGCATCACGAGTGACCTCCGCCTCGGCGGGGGTCCGGCAACCGGGGTGGAAGCTCCACGGTGCCTGCCCGCCTCGGCGGGGATGTGGTCCGGGCCTCCCGGGCAACGGCTTCCCTCGTGGTGCATGCGACCGCTCCCTCAGGGGGCGCCCATTCGAGCCCGAGCACCCGGAGGAGGAACCATGACCGAGCCGTCACGACGTGCATCGGCGCTGCCTGCGACGGGTGCATGGATGCCGGGCCAGCCTGCGGGGAGTCGCCGGTTCTTCGCGATCCCTCCCGAGCGCCCACTGGCGCTCGACACCGGCGAGATGCTCCGCGGCGTCACCATCGCCTACGAGACGTGGGGGACGCTGTCGCCCAACGCCGACAATGCCGTGCTGCTGTGCCATGCCTGGACCGGCGACAGCCACGCGGCGGGGCCGGCCGAGGACGGGCATCCCACCCCCGGCTGGTGGGAGGGGCTCATCGGCCCCGGTGCCGTCGTCGACACCGATCGGTGGTTCGTCGTCTGCTCGAACGTGCTCGGCGGATGCCAGGGGTCGACCGGCCCGGCCACGGCGCACCCCGACGACGGCCGGCCCTACGGCAGCAGGTTCCCCGTCGTCACCGTGCGCGACATGGTGCGCGCCCAGGCCCGGCTCGCCGACCACCTCGGCATCCGCCGCTGGCACAGCGTGATCGGCGGGTCGATGGGCGGGATGCAGGTGCTCGAGTGGGCGATCACGTTCCCTGACCGGGTGCGCACGTTGGTGCCGATCGCGACGTGCGCGTACTCGACACCGCAGCAGATCGCGTGGGGTGCGATCGGACGCCGTGCGGTGCGCCTCGATCCGCGCTGGCGCGGCGGCGACTACTACGACGCCGCCGACGGCGACGGCCCGGCCGAGGGGCTGGCCATTGCGCGCATGGTGGCGCAGGTGACGTTCCGCAGTGACAACGTGTTCACCGACCGGTTCGGGCGCGAGCTCGCCGACGGCGCCACCGAGCACGACGGCTTCGGCCTGTGGCAGCGCTTCGAGGTCGAGCGCTATCTCGACTACCACGGCGAGAAACTGGCCCGCAGGTTCGACACGAACAGCTACCTCATCATCGGCAAGGCGATGGACCTCCACGACGTGGGCCGCGGTCGCTCTGGCCTCGGCGCGGCGATGGCCCGCATCTCGTCGCCGGCACTCGTGATGGGCATCTCGAGCGACATCCTGTACCCGACCTACCAGCAGCGGCACATCGACGAGGTGCTGCGCTCGAACGGCACCGAGTCGCGCTATGTCGAGATCGAGTCGCCCCACGGCCACGACGCGTTCCTCATCGACCTCGACCAGGTGGGGCCGCCGATCGAGGAGTTCCTCGACCGTCACTACACGGGCTGAGCCCGGCGGGCCGTTGGCTCAACCCGCCGCGCGCGGTGCCGAGCCGGAACTGCCGGCGGCATCGAGGATGCCGTCGAGCACGGGAACGCACCTGCTGCGCCGAGGAATGCGGAGCGCCAGCTCGACGGCCTGCAGCGCGCCGTCGCTGACCTGCCGGGCGAGGTAGACGATCACCTTGCCCTGGCCCTCGTCGACGCGGCCGACGAGACGCCAGATCGAGCCGTTGCGTCGCATCATCCGCTTGCGGGCGACATGCAGCGAGCCATCGGGCAGAACCGCCACCTGCGTCTCGCGCATCCGCTCGAGGGCCTTGCCGTCGGCCACCTCCTGCGCATTGCAGACGAAGCGCTGGCCGTCGCGTGTGGACCAGTGCGGCTCGATGCGATACGCCAGGAACCACAGGCCGACGAGGCCGCCGACGAACAGCACGAACCACACGACATCCACCCCGACAGCATGGCCGATGGGCCGCCGCGCTGCTGGCCGCCCCGGGCCGGGAGGCCGCTGGAGGGGGGCGGGGAGATGGCACGGCGGCCGCCCGACCTGCGACACTGTCGATCGTGCTTCACGCCCAGACGCTGGCGGCGGCCGCCACGGCGACCTTCGACGATCCGGAGAATGCTCGCACGATTCACCTCGTGGCGGCATCGCTCATCGTCATCGGCGTGGCACTTGCGGCGGCGACGGCGTGGTGGTGGGTGACCGGCAAGGTCGAGCACCCGTCGCTCGGGCCGCTCGAGGTGATGAGCACGAAGCGCTGGCGCGAGGCCGATCCCGGCCTGCGGCGGGTGCGCCTGGACGCTGCCCGGCCCATCGACGAGTCGACCGCCGGACTGCGGCTCGCCGAGTCGATCGCCGAGCGGTCGCCGGTCGTGCCGCGGAGCACGGGCCCGGTGGATCCGCTGCTGAAGGGTCGCGTCGGCGACTGACCTCCGGCGGGGCACGTCGGATACCGTGGCGGCATGGCCGATGGATTTGACGTCGACGAGATGATCGCCCGCTTCCGCGAGCGGGCCACTGCCGTGAAGCGCCGGCCGTTGCCGCCGGTGGCGGGCGACGAGCGGGCGCACTTCGTGCGCCAGGCGCAGGTCGACTACCGCGATTTCGCCATCATCGGCGATGCGGTGCCGTCGGTCGAGGACGGCGTGCTGGTGCTGCGCATCGACCTGCGCCCGCCCGACCAGCGCCCGGCCAGCTGACGGCGGGCACGTTGCCGCACCCCAGCGCACCCCGTTAGATTGCGGGTCGCACATACGCGGACGTGGCTCAGTTGGTAGAGCATCACCTTG
>JBJTRF010000027.1:0-5970 GCA_046076025.1 Ilumatobacteraceae bacterium | reverse complement strand
CCCGGCTCGCCCTCTGCCTGGGCCTTGCGCGCCTTGCTGCGCTCGAGCAGGTGGGCGGGAATGCGCGGGTCGGCGGCCGGCTCGGCACCGCCTGCCGCGTCGGCGGGCGCTGCACTGTCGGCTGCCTTCTCGCGCGCCGCCTGGGCACGCTTCAGGAGGTGTTCGGGGATTTCGGTCATCGGTGTGCTCCGTCGCTCTCCGTCACAGTGGGCCTGAGATGCCGCCGTCCTTGCGGACGCGCCAGAAGTGGATGGCCATGAAGATCACGATGACGAACGGCAGCATCAGCACGTGCAGCACGTACCACCTGATCAGCGTGTCGCCCGAGATCTCCTTGCCGCCGAGCAGCACGAAGCGCACCTGCTCGCCGAGCACCGGCGTGTAGCCCATCATGTTGGTGCCCACGGTGACGGCCCACAGTGCCAGCTGGTCCCACGGCAGCAGATAGCCGGTGAACGACAGCAGCAGCGTGAGGGTGAGCAGCACCACGCCGATCACCCAGTTGAACTCGCGGGGCGGCTTGTAGGCACCGTGGTAGAAGACGCGGGCCATGTGAAGGAACACGCTGAGCACCATCAGGTGAGCGCCCCATCGATGCATGTTGCGCACGAGTAGGCCGAACGCCACCGAGGTCTGCAGGGTGGAGATGTCGTCCCATGCCTGCGTCGCCGTAGGTCGGTAGAAGAACATCAGGAAGATGCCGGTGACCGTGAGCAGGATGAAGAGGAAGAAGCTGAGGCCGCCGAGGCAGAGCGTGTAGCTGACCTTCACCGCATGGCGCTTCACCTTCACCGGGTGAAGGTGGTAGAGCACCGAGTTCATGATGACGTAGCTGCGGTTGCGCGGACTGTCGGTGTAGCCCTTGCGGAAGATGCTGCCGGGCCGGAAGATGCTGTTCCACGCCTGGCTGCCCTGCACGCCCTCGGCGAGCTTCGAGGCCCGGTCCTTCAGTGTCGGCCGGGGTGTCTCGTCGATGATCTTGGCCATGTGGTCGTCCTGGTGGTCCTGTGTCGTCGGTGGAGTGGTTCGAGGGGATGCTGCGGCGCCTAGAAGCGCATGCCGTAGCCGTAGCCGTGATTGTTGGTGCGAGTGTGCGGATCGCCGGCCAGCTCGGGTGAGCCGACCTTGCCGAGGATGATGACGCCAGTAGGGCAACGATCGACGCACAGCTGGCAGCGCGTGCAGATGTCGTCGTCGATGATGAAGAGCACGTTGTCGCTCGGGTCGACGCCGGGTCGCTCGGTGCCCTGCGACTCGGCGACCGCGTCGGGCGACACCATGTGGATGCACTTCCACGGGCAGATGTCGACGCAGCCCTCGCACATGATGCACTCGGTCTGGTCGATGTGGATGAACTGCTTGGGCTTGACGGCGCGCTGCAGATAGTCGGCGTCAACCTCGACGAGCATGTAGTCGTCGGTGAACGGCATCATCGGCGGATTGGCGTCGGTCTTCGCCATGACGTCAGCCCTTCTTCACCAGTGGACGACCGTAGGTGCTCGTGGCGAGCTCGGTGCTGGGCTTCTCGGTGCCGCGCTTCTGCCAGTACGCCCACAGGAAGATGATGAGGGCGAAGTAATAGGCATGGATGACGATGACGACGATGTCGCGGATCGCCTCATACGACATCGTGAACGGGAACGGCCCGCCGAGCGCCTGCGGCTTGAGGATGTCGAAGGGGCCGTAGATGATGTACGTCTTGTTCCAGCCGAGCTCTTTGTCGGCATAGTCGACGTACTGGTGCGGGGCCACGCCGAAGGCGATGAACATCGCAAGGAACGCATACGTCGAGCCGAGCATCGCCTCGCCCCACGTCGCCCGGCGGTCCTTGGGCCGGCGCTTGGCGAATGGAATGACGGCGAGGCCCATCGCTGTCGACAGGATGAACGAGAAGAGGAAGGCCTGGTTCCAGATAGGGAACTCCCGTGGGTTCCACCAGTCGTATGCGATGAGCATCCTCTGCTGCACCTTCCCTCGTGAACTGCTGCACGAACTGTAGTCACCGCGATGGTGTCCGCGGCCAGTTCACGGACGGAGAACACCTGCCGGCGACCCAGAGCGGGCACTTGCCGCAGGTTTAGCACCCGCGTCGTGCCGCCACCGGGTGTTCGTGAACTCGTGCATCGTGACGATCGGCACGATGATCGGCGACACACATCCGGCGAGGGAGTTCCCGCTACGGCGCCGCGCCCGTCTATCGTGGCTCCCTGTGACCGAGATCCCCGAGCACCTGCTGAAGCGCAGTCAGGCCGCGAAGTCGAAGGCAGAGGGCACGCCCGCTCCCGCCGAGTCGGCCCCGGCTGCGAGCACCCCGGCCGTGGCGGCGCCGTCAGCGCCCGCCGCCGCACGCGCCGCGGTTCCTGCGCCTGCGCCCGAGCCCGTCGCCGACATTCCGGTGGTCGCCGCCTACAAGCAGCGCAAGAAGATCCCCTCGTGGGCGATGCTGACGCTCAGCATCCTGCCGGTGTGGGCCTTCATGTACCTGCGTGCCGTGACGCCCGCCGAGGTCGAGGCAGTCGGCCCTCTCGCCGCGGGCGCCGAGGTCTACAACTCGTGCTCGTCGTGCCATGGCGGCGGCGGCGAGGGCGGTGTCGGCTACGCGTTCACCAACGGCGAGATCATGAAGACGTTCCCGCACATCGAGGACCAGCTGCGCTTCGTGTACTTCGGCTCGCAGATGTACCAGGACGCCGGCATCGAGATCTACGGCAACCCCGACCGCGAGGGTGGCCCGCACCTCACCAAGGCGCGCGGCGTGATGCCGGCGCAGATGGGCGCGCTCACCGACGTCGACATCCTCAACGTCGTGTGCCACGAGCGCTACACGCTCGGCGGCATGGAGGAGGGCGACGAGTTCGCCACGTGGTGCGGCGAGGACAGCGAGATCCACGCTGCGCTCGAGTCGGGCAGCAGCACGCTGGCCAACCTGCACGAGGCCTTCCCCGAGATCATGCCCATCGGCGACACGCCGCTGGCCGGCTCGCCCGCCAGCTGACCGCTCGCCGCAGTCGCCACGCTCTGGCGGCTGCCACCAGTCACATCGTCGAATCGCCGGCGCGGTTGGGCGTCCGGCCGTGCCGAGCGACACACTCTCGTTCGTGAGCGACTCCGACGCCCTGCACACCGACGTCCTGGTAGTCGGCGGCGGCCCCGCCGGCTCGGCAGCCGGGTACTGGCTCGCGTCGGCCGGCCACTCGGTGACCATCGTCGAGAAGAAGGAGTTTCCCCGCGAGAAGACCTGCGGCGACGGCCTCACTCCCCGAGCGGTGCACCAGCTCACCGAGATGGGCCTCGGCGACGAACTGTCGACCTACCACCGCTACTCGGGACTGCGCGCCACCGGCATGGGCCGCGCCCTCGAACTCGAGTGGCCGACGCACCCGGTCTATCCGCAGCACGGATATGTGGTGCGGCGACGCGACCTCGACCACATGGTGGCGCGCAATGCCGAGCGTGCCGGCGCCGTGCTGCTGCAGCACCACGAGGCGCTCGACCCCATCGTCGAGCGCGGCTTCGTGCGCGGCGCGATGGTGCGCAACGGCGATGGCGCCCCGCGAGAGATGCGCGCCAAGTACGTCATCGTCGCCGATGGCGCCAACAGCAGGTTCGGACGGGCCCTCGGCACGTCGCGCACCAAGGAGTGGCCGTACGGAACCGCCATCCGCACCTATTGGTCGACGCCGCGGCACGCCGAGCCGTGGATCGAGTCGGCACTCGACGTGCAGGACCGCAACGGCAACCCGATGCCCGGCTACGGATGGATCTTCCCCGTCGGCGACGGCACCGTGAACATCGGCGTCGGCCTGCTCAGCACGTTCCGCGACTTCAAGAGCGTCAACACCACGCACCTGCTCGACGCGTACGCGCACATGGTGGCCGACCGCTGGGAGATCGACCCGGGCAATCCGGAGTGCAAGGCCACGGCCGGCCGGATCCCGATGGGCGGTGCCGTCGGCCCGAAGACCGGCCCCAACTATCTCGTCGTCGGCGACGCCGCCGGCAGCGTGAACCCGTTCAACGGCGAAGGCATCGACTACGCCTACGAGACGGCGCGGATGGCGGCGCAGGTGATCGGCGAGGCGCTCGCCTCGGGCGACGCCGCCAGCCTCCACGACTACCAGGCGATGCTCGACCGCGAGTTCGGCGAGTACTTCAAGGTCGCCAGGCTCTTCGCCCGCATCATCGGCCGTCCGCTGCTGATGCGTGAGCTCACCCGGGTGGGCATGCACAGCCGCACGCTCATGGAGTGGGTGCTGCGCATCATGGCCAACCTGCTGCGCCCCGACGAGATCGGCCCGGCCGAGGCTGCCTACAAGGCTGCGGCACGTATCGTCAGGCTTGCCCCGAACGCCTGAACAGCGTCGACGTACACCGTCGGCACGTGCGTTCCTGCTCCCTGCATGTCGCTGCGGCGCGATACGACTGGCTGCGCAGGTCAGAGTGCTGACAGGAGTGCGGCTGGCGCAATGCGCAGCACATCGTTGGCCGCTGACGGCGGCAGCACGTCGCACGCCGCCTCGGCTCGCCGCACCCACTCGTGTGCTGCGCCCACCGCTGCATCGATGCCGCCGTTCGACCTGACGATCGACAGCGCCTTGTCGCGCTCGGCAAGATCGAGCGGCTTGCCGAGCAGTCCGAGCAGCTCGACGGCCGCCACGCCACCCGCCTGCAGCGTGCGAAGCACCGGCAGCGTGTACACGCCCTCCACCATGTCGTGGCCCGCCGGCTTGCCGAGCTGCTCATCGGTGGACATGAGGTCGAGCAGGTCGTCGACGATCTGGAAGAGCATGCCGAACGACTCGCCGTACTCGGTGAGCGCATCGACGACCGGGCGCGGCTGCTCGGCCACGAGCCCGCCGATGCGCGCCGCCGTGGAGAAGAGCGACGCAGTCTTGCCGCTGATCGACGAGAGATAACTCGCCTCAGGGCGTGCAGCGTTATAGGTGTGGCGCAGTTCTTCGATCTGGCCTTCGCACAACCGCCCGATGGTGCGTGCGAGCAACGCAGCGACCTCGGTGCCGAGCGAGGCGGCGATCTCGGATGCACGGGCGAGCAGGAAGTCGCCGGCGAGGATGGCCTGCAGGTTCCCCCACTTGGCGTTCACCGTGTCGACCCCGCGACGGGTGGCCGCCTCGTCCATCACGTCGTCGTGGTAGAGGGATCCTGTCTGCACGAGCTCGCAGGCGATACCGCCCTGCACCGACCGCTCGTAGAGGCCGCCGTCGGCATCGGCGCCGCCAGGAAGCGCGGCGGCCACCACGGTGAGCAGGGGCCGCAGCCGCTTGCCGCCGGCGACGATGAGGTGCGAGGCGATGTCGTCGAGATACGGATCGGGAGTGCGCACCGACTCGCGCAAGGCCGCCTCGATTCGCGCCAGGTGGTCGCCGTGGGCGGGCAACGCGAACAGAGGGGCGGTCGACACGCTGCAAGGCTACGCAGTCAGCCGCAGGGTGGCTAATGCTGGAGCGGTGGATACCGGCGCACTGCTCGCATCGGCGTCGCCGCCGTGCCGAACCGCCCCCGCCGCAGGGCCGGACGGCATGTCACGCCGGGACCGGATCAGTGCGTCCGGAGGTCATGTGCACGACATGCCCCCTTCGCCGACCGCCGGTACACTCCCCTCATGTTTGAACGCTTCACCGATCGGGCCCGCCGAGTCGTGGTGCTGGCGCAGGAGGAAGCCCGCCTCCTCAACCACAGCTACATCGGCACCGAGCACATCCTCCTCGGCCTGATCCACGAGGGCGAGGGCGTTGCCGCCAAGGCAATGGAGTCGCTCGGCATCAGCCTCGAGGCAGTGCGGAGCCAGGTCGAGGAGATCATCGGCCAGGGCGGCTCGTCGCCGTCGGGCCACATCCCGTTCACGCCGCGCGCCAAGAAGGTGCTCGAGCTCTCGCTGCGCGAGGCGCTGCAGCTGGGCCACAACTACATCGGCACCGAGCACATCCTGCTCGGCCTCATCCGCGAGGG
>JBJTRF010000026.1:0-3252 GCA_046076025.1 Ilumatobacteraceae bacterium | reverse complement strand
CGACCACCCCGACCACCCCGACGGCGAACACCCCGACCAGCACGGCAACGACCAGCACGGCAACGACCAGCACAGTTCCAGCAACGACCGCACCAACAACCACCGCGAGGAGACCGCACCCACCATGTCCGACGCACACGACAGCAACCCCGGCACCGGCAACTCCGACGACCAGGGCGCCTCGCCCGAGATGGTGGCTGAGATCACCGCAGCACTCGAGGCCGCCATGCGGCGCGCCCAGGTGATCGACCCGCAGCTGCGGATGTTCATCCGGGCGTGCGCCGATGCCGGCTTCGCACTCACGGCCGACGACGTCGAGATCGACGACGCCACCGGCGACGTCACGATGTCGCTGTCGTGGAAGCAGTTCCTGCACCTGACGCAGCAGTTCGAGGACGTCCGCCGCGCCTCGGTGTCACTCACCCCGAGCGCGCCGTCTGGGCCCTCACTGTTCGACGTCGATCCCCCGGCTGGCCCGGTGAACCCGCGTCCGGCAGGCAACGGCCTGCACATCGAGGTGCCGGCGTGACCAACCCCGACGCACAGATGCTCTTCACCCTCACCGATGCCGAGACCGACCAGTTGGTGTGCATCGACCGCACCGCGTCGGGCCGCGAGGTGCTCGGCGAGTGCCTGTGGCTGCACATCAGCCGCCACCAGCGCCGCTGGATCCTCGAGAACGACCAGGGCCGGTTCGTGCTCACCGTGGGCGCCGACCACGACGAGTCGCTGTGCGGGCGCTGGTACCCGCTCAGCCCGCGGCTGCTGCACTTTGCCCAGTCGTGCCCCGACGACGTCACCCTCTCGATCGCCGGCACGTCGGTGATTGCCGAGGCCGAGGGTCGCTCGGCGGTCATCGACATGGTCGACCCCACCGACGAGATCCCCGACGACTGGCACGTCATCGACGTCGCGTCGGCCGAGGTCGACCGCGAGGCGTTCAGCGCCACCATGTACGCGGCCCGGTTCATGCCCCGTGGCGGCGACGACGTCGAGGCGCCGACCCCGCCGATGTGGCTGCAGCTCGCAGACGGTGCCGTGGCACTGCATGTCGACTGGGCCGACTGGGTGCGCGGGGCCTCGACATACCGCATCACCACCCCTGTCACTGGCGAGCCGGTCACCGTGTCCATCCACCTCGGGATGGTCGGCCAGTGGGCGACGCTCGTCAGCGTGTGGCCCGACGAGTCAGGCACCACCATGACGATTGCCGTCCGCGACGTCATCGACGGCGGCGAGCGCCGCCGGGCGCTGCACATGTCCGCGGCCGATGCCGAGATGTGGCTGTGGATCACCGATCCGCTCGTCGAGCGGTGGGGCATCCCTGTCACCCGCACCCTGCTGATGGGCGACATCGACATCGTGTCGAACGACGACCGCCGCTGGCAGGTCACTGTCGACGGCGTCGGTGTCGATGTCGTCCTGCACGGCGGCCGGCCCGATGTGGCTCGCGTGACGGCAACCATCGTGCGCAATGTCGAGCACTCGCTCGACCTGCTCGCCGAGCTCAATGCCATCAATGCGGCCACCACCGGCGTCAGGGTGTGGGTCGACGAGGGCGTGGTGCGCGCTGCCCACGACGTGCGCTGCACCGAACTCGAGGGCCTGTGTGCCTCGGTGCTCGACGTTGCACGCGCCGCAGCGCGCTACCGGCCGCTGCTGGCACCGCTCGGCGCCACGCTCTGAGCATCGCGTCCGGCAGCGCGCCGGGCCTGGCCGCACGGCCGCTGTCGCCGCACGTCGGCGGCGGCGGCCTATCGGCGTTGTCGTGCCTGCCGGCCGACCCCAGAGCCAGCCGACCTCGCCGCCAGGCGCTGCGCCTCGGCGACGGCGTCGCGCAGCTCCTCGAGGCCTGCTCGTACCACGCCCTCGTCCTCGGCGCGCATCAGGCGCTCCACCAGCCTCTCCATCTGGCGAAGGCGCGACACGAGTTCATCGGTCGGTTCTGCCTCATCGTCGAGGTCAGGCGCTGCGGCCCAATCCGCCATCAGCATCGGCGGCAACTCGACGCGATCGGCCTCGGACGACATCGCACCGCGCATCATCGGGTCGAGCTGCGCGGCACGTCGGGTGCTGCGGCTGGCAAACTCCCAGCCATCGCCACCGTCGCGCTCCGGCGGGGCAGAACTCCGCGACGAGCGCAGCGGCACCGACGCCCGCTCGACACCTTCGGTCATCACCTCGAGCGTGTCGAACAGCTCACCGATCGCCACCACCTCGTGGTCGACGTCGCGGTGGTGGAAGCGCCGCAACTGCTCGGTGCCGCCGGCATCGAGCGCCGCCACGATGCTGTCGATCGGGCCGTTGTTCAGCTCGCGCAGGCGGGCACGAACCGCGAGCACCGGCACGCGGGCAGATGCCGCCGCACCGGACGGCGGGTCGTTGCGCATCGCCACGATGGCCAGTGGGCCGACCACGTCGGCGCGAAGGTTGCGCGGCAGCACCACGAGTGTCTCGAGGGTCCGCTGCGACCACCAGTTCATCAGCATCGACTGCAGCTTCGAGTCGGGACGGCGGCGCGCGGCGCGCACCGGCGCCAACTCGTGCAGCGGCATCACCACCACGGTTCTTCCGCCGGGACGGGTGCGCTCGATTGCATGGTCGATCCAGCGCGGCAGCGAGTACCCGTCGCGGTCCGACGACGGCCGGTCGACCACGGGCGGATCGAGCAGCACCACCGAGAATCGCCGGTCTGCCAGGCGCTCATCGCGCATCGAGTCACCCGCCTCGGCGATGCCGCCGCGAGCGTGGTCGAGCACCAGTCGGGTGGCGGCGATGAACGAGGCGTCGGCGCTGAGGTCCTGGCCGGCCACGGCGGCCGACTGCGTCCCGCGACGGCTTGCCCGGTGGGCGGCGAGCAGCACGTCGCCCTCGCCAGTGGCGGGGTCGAGCACAGTGTCGTCGGGCTGCACGGCCGCCAGGGCCACCATCAGGCGGGCCAAGACCGGCTGGGTGCGCTGGGGCCGTCGCCGATTCGTGCCCGGCTCGAGATCGAGCACCGGCTCGAGCACCTCGTCGATCGGGTGCTCGCGCAGCTCGTCGAGGGTGGCAGCCAGCTGGCACAGGGCCGCAGCGTTGGCCGCCGACGGCCGCAGTCGCTCGCCCAGCGAGTGCGACCAGCGGGTGTCGCGGTCGGTAGTGCGCTGTGTGGCCTCGCGGTCGGCGTGGCGGGCAGCGAGGCGCAGGCCCGCCTGGTCGTCCTCGGCGGCCACGACTCGGCGCCACTCGTCGGTGTCGCCGGCCAGCCGCGAG
>JBJTRF010000025.1:0-7648 GCA_046076025.1 Ilumatobacteraceae bacterium | reverse complement strand
TGTCTGCGCAGCAGCGGCTGCACGACGCAAGCGCATCCTGTCAGCGAACACGACGGGACGGTACCACCGCAGCGTCATCGGCCAGGCGGAGCAGCGGGGCTCGCTCGCCACGGCGCACCACGAGGTCGATCGTCACCTGCGACGAGCCCGCCCCTGCCAGCATCGCTGCGCCGATGGCCTCGTGCTCGTGGTAGCTGCGCAGCCGCTGGGTCCTCGGGCCGACGAGGGTGGCCACCACCCGTCCCAGCGTGCCGAGATCGCACTCGATCTTGCCGACGTCGTGGAGCAGGGCACCGGCTCGCTCGTCACGGCTGGACTCCGGGGCCAGGTGGATGAACCTGCGCAGCACGGCGACAGCATGCCGCCGGTCCTCGACCCGCATTGCCGCCCACAGCGCGTACTCGGAAGGGAGCAGCACCTCGCGCACGAGATCGACGTCGGCCGGCGCCGGCTCCCGCCGCGACAACGACCCGGCGCAGCGACTCGCGAGGTGCACGAGAGCACGGAGGCGCCCCGAGTCGTCGTGCCGCCGTATGCTCACCGCTGCTCCGCGCGCGGATGCGCCTGGCGATACACCTGCCAGAGGCGCTCCTGGCTCACCTTCGTGTACACCTGCGTCGTGCTGATCGATGCGTGACCGAGCATCTCCTGCACGATTCGCAGGTCGGTGCCGCCGTCGAGCATGTGGGTGGCGCACGAGTGGCGCAGCACATGCGGTGACAGTCGGTCGGCAAGCCCGACTGCCTCGCCGTACCTGCGCACCACCGCCCACGCACCCTGCCGGCTCAGGCGACTTCCCCGCTGGCCGAGGAACAGCGCCGACTCGTCGCCCCGACGCGCCCACCTCAGCGGCTCGAACGCCGGTCGCCCCTCATCGAGCCACTCACCGAGGGCTCGGGCCGCCGGCCGCCCGAAGGGCACGATCCGCTCCTTCGCCCCCTTGCCGAACACCCGCGCAAGTCGTTCGTGACGGTCGATGTCGGCAAGCGACAGTCCGCACACCTCGCTGATGCGGGCGCCCGTGGCATAGAGGAACTCGAGCAGGGCACGGTCGCGCAGCGCCACCGGATCGGTGCCCGCCACTGCCGCCAGCAATTGCCCTACCTCGACCGTGCTCAGCGGGTGCGGAATGCCAGACGGCACGCGCACCCCCTCCGCATCGGCGGTCGGGTCGTCGCCGCGGAGCCCCTCTTCTGCCATGAAGCGGTGCAGCATCCGCATTGCCGCCAGTTGGCGCGCCACGCTGGCGGGTGCGGCGCCGCTGGCCCGACGAGCCCCGATGAACGCGTCGACAGCACGCCTGTCGGCACCGTGGACGTCGCTTCTTTGCTCGACGAGCCATCCGGTCCAGCCGGCGAGGTCGCGTCGGTAGGCGGCAAGGGTGTTCGCCGATCGTCCGCGCTCGCTTGCCATCCAGGCGATGAACGCCTCCACGGCGTGCGGCAGGGCCGGTGCGACCGACCGGGTCACGCGTCGTCTCCGAGCCGGCGCTCGGCGAGCAGCAACCCGATGATCGTCTTCGCATCGTGGATCTCGCCGGCGACCACCATGCCGACAGCCTCGTCGAGCGACACCTCAACGACGTCCATGTGCGTCTCCTCGGGACCATGCACGTCGCGCTCGCGCTGTTCGAGATCGAGTGCGAGGAACACGAACAGCTCGGCATCGGTCATTCCCACCGACGGGGAGAACCGTGTCAGCGGCACCAATCGGCCGGCCACGAGACCTACCTCCTCCAACAGTTCACGCCGCGCCGTCTCCTCGGCCGGCTCCCCCTCGACGTCGCGCATGCCGGCAGGGATCTCAAGGACATGGTCGTCGAGCGGCGCTCGATACTGGCGCACCAGGGTCACCATGGCCCGTCCGTCGGCTTCGACGCGCACGGGCACGACGCCCACTGCCCCGGGCGAGCGCACCACGTCCCGTGTGAACTCACCACCGTCTGGTGCTGCAAATCGGCCGACGACTACCCGCCAGACATAGCCCTGGTGCACCACCTCGTCAGCGAGGTGGCGGAATCCCGGCATGTCGAAGGCCCGCTTGCGTGCGGTCAGGCGACCGAGGGGGCTGCCCCGTCGACCACGCGCAGCGAGGGCGACCGCGTGGCGCGCCGCTCGAGGGCATGGTAGACGAGGTCGCGAAACAGTGGGTGCGGACGGTCTGGCCGACTCTTGAACTCGGGATGCGACTGGGTGGCCACCCAGAACGGGTGGTCGTCTAGTTCGATGAACTCGACCAGCCGCCGGTCGGGCGAGAGTCCCGTGCACCGCAGGCCAGCCGCCTCGAGCCGGGGCTTCCACTGCGCGTTGAGTTCCCAGCGGTGCCGATGGCGCTCGCTCACGACTGGCTCGCCGTATGCCTGCGCCACGCGGCTGCCGGCCTCGAGAATCGCGTAGTACGCGCCGAGGCGCTGGGTGCCTCCCTTGTCGGCGACATCGCGCTGGTCGTGCATCAGGTCGATCACCGGATGCGGCGTCGTCGGATCCATCTCGGTGCTGTTGGCCCCGGCAAGGCCGAGCACGTTGCGGGCGAAGTCGATGGTCATCGCCTGGAGGCCGAGGCACAGTCCGAGACAGGGAATGTCGTGCTCGCGGGCGAATCGGGCGGCGGCGATCTTCCCCTCGAAGCCGCGGTCGCCGAAGCCGCCGGGGATGATGATGCCATCGAGGTCCGAGAGTCGGGCGGTAGCGAGCAGTCCCTCGACGTCCTCTGCCTGGATCCAGTCGATCTCCACAGCGGCACCGTGGTGGAATCCAGCGTGCTTCGCGCTCTCCACCACGCTGAGGTATGCGTCGTGGTAGTCGACGTACTTGCCGATCAGGCCGATCTTGACGGGCTGCGTCGCCGCCTCGACCTTGGCGACGAGCTCACGCCACGGCGACAGGTCGATCTCGGCATCGAGTCGCAGCACGTCGCACACGACCGTGTCGAGGCCCTCGTCGTACAGCACCAGCGGCAGCTCGTAGATGTTGCGGACGTCGGCGGCGTTCACCACTGCGTTGTCGTCGACGTTGCACAGGTTGCTGATCTTGCGCTTCAGGTTGGCACTCAGCGGCTCCTCGCTGCGGCACACGATGATGTCCGGCTGGATGCCCCGGCTGCGCAGCTCGGTAACCGAGTGCTGCGTCGGCTTCGTCTTCTGCTCGCCACTCGGGCCGATAAAGGGCACGAGAGTGACGTGGATATAGCAGAGGTTGTCGCGTCCGACATCGGTGCGCATCTGGCGCAGCGCCTCGAGGAACGGAAGAATCTCGATGTCGCCGACGGTGCCGCCGACCTCGGTGATCACGACATCGACATCGGTGGCCGCCAGTCGCTGGATCCTGCGCTTTATCTCGTCGGTGATGTGTGGAATCACCTGCACGGTCTTGCCGAGGTAGTCGCCGCGGCGCTCGGCGGCGAGCACCGCCTGGTAGATGCTGCCCGTGGTGGCGTTCGAGTCGCGCGTGAGGTTCTCGTCGATGAACCGCTCGTAGTGACCGAGGTCGAGGTCGGCTTCGCCGCCGTCGTCAGTGACGAACACCTCGCCATGCTCAAACGGATTCATCGTGCCGGGATCGACATTGATGTAGGGGTCGAGCTTCTGCATCGTCACCCGCAAGCCCCGCATCTTGAGCAGCCTGCCGAGCGAGGACGCAGTGAGCCCCTTGCCGAGTGAACTGGCCACGCCGCCGGTCACGAAAATGTGTTTCGCCATCTGGCGGGCCTCCGTCACAGTCGAACTGATAACGGGATGGCAGGATACTTACCTCGTCGAGCGGTTCGCGGGATGGACCGCCGCCGTCGTCCGGTGCCCGCTGCCGCCCGGGCGGGCCTGAAGCCGACCGGTACACTCCGGCACGTGGCCGAGGAGATCCGTCGCCCCGCTGCGACGTCCCACGGCACCCGCGACACCGCCGTGACGAGCCTTCCCGCCCGTCGTACGGCATGGCTCCGCGAGATCCTGATCGTCATCGGCTTCTACAACGTCTACCAGGTCGTCCGCGGCCAGGCCGATGTCGGCGCCCGGGCCAGGGCCTTCCGCAACGCCCGGTGGGTGATCGAGGCCCAGCAGTCGGTGGGCCTGTTCGTCGAGCAGGCCGTGCAAAGCGCGATCCTCGGGACCGCCTGGCTCGTCTCGTTCGCCAACACCTACTACGGCACGGTGCACTTTGCCGCGACGGCCGGCATCCTCGTCTGGCTGTTCTTCCGACGCCACCACCACTACCGGCGCCTGCGGAACACGCTGGCGCTGATGACGCTGCTCGGCCTGCTCACGTTCCTGGTGTTCCCGCTCGCCCCACCGCGGATGCTTCCGTGCAACGAGTCGGTGCCCGTCGCCGGATCCGGCACGGTCGCCCTCGGCGAGTGCTTCGTCGACACCCTGAAGAGCGCAGGCGGGGTGTGGAGCTATCAGTCCCCCGTCGCGAAGGCCATCGCCAACCAGTTCGCAGCGATGCCGAGCCTTCACTTCGGGTGGTCGCTCTGGTGTGCGACGGCGCTCTGGACCCACGCCCGGAGGCGGGCGGTACGCGCGCTCGGCCCGGTCCACGCAGCCCTCACCTTGGCTGTCATCGTCGTCACCGCGAACCACTACCTGCTCGACGCGGTCGGCGGCCTCGCAGTGTTCGCACTCGCCCGGTGGATCGCCCACCGGATCGAGCGGAGATCAGCCGGGTCGGTGGAGAAGTCGGCGGCGCACGTCGCGGTCGACTGACGAGAGCGCAGCCGCGAACACCACGACGCCCACTGCGCCCGCCACGATGATCGCCGCCCCGGACTCACGGCGTCGCTGTCCGAACTGGGCCGCCACCGCCAGCATCGCCACCGCGGCGGCGCACGCCGACAGGGCCGCTGCCGCCAGGCGAGGCCCGAACACCTCGCGAGCCAGGGCACCCGTGAGCGATCTCACGCGCCGCCACAGCAGTACTGCCGTGACCGTCTGCGCCACCCCATAGCCCGCTGCGAGCGCTGCCGAGCGGTACTCGTCGGCGATCACCGCCGAGAGCGCCTGCATCACGGCAATGCCGGCGACAGCGCCGGCGATCACCAGACGAGAGGCCGACCGCACGTCGCTGAGCGAGTACAGGGTCCGCGTCAGCATGTAGGCGAACCCGTATCCCACGAGTCCCGGGCCGAAGGCAACGAAGGTGAACGCAATCGGCTCGAGGCCCTGGCTGGAGATCTGGCCGAAGGCCATTACGTCGGCGACCGGCCACGCCAGGCCCATCATGCCGGCACCGCCGAGTGCGAGCAGTGGCAGCGCCACTCGCGCCGCCCTATCGATCGATGCCGAGGTGGCCTCGTGCTCGCCAACCTGCCACGTGGCCGCGACACGCGGTGCCAGTGCTGTCGCAAGCGGCACTGCAACCAGTGCATGCGGCAGCACGAAGAAGGCGAACACGAACACGTAGATCGCCACGCCGCCGGGTGCGCCGTTCCCCAGCAGCAGCGCCGTCGCCGTCGGCACCAGCGTGCCCACGATGGACAGGGTCGCCCAGCCGAAACTCTCCCTCATCGATGCCACCGACGGATGCAGCGGCTGCCAGATAGGTGTCGCCCTGATGCCGGTGCGCAGCAGCGCCAGCCAGGGCAGTGCTGCGAGGCAGGCCACGCCGACGGTGGTACCGCCGGCGATGAGCGAGAACTCGACGGGCGACAGGTCGAGATCGGCAACAGCGCCGTCGCGGGCCCACCTGAACAGCAGGCAGGCTGCGATCACGACCACGTTGTTGGCGGCGGGCGCGAGGGCACCTGCCACGAACCGGCCCTGTGCGTTGAGGGCAGCGCTGGTGGCGGTGGCCACCCCGTAGAACACGAGCTGCGGAACGAAGACCAGGACCATCGGCACCATCACGTCGAGCTTCTCCGCCGACACCTCCGGAACCGGCTCGAAGGCCACCATCACCCGCGCGAGGATCGGCGACGTTGCCGCTCCCACCACCGCGACGATCCCGAGCGCAGCGAGCACGGCCCCGGTGGCGGCGCGCACGGCTGCGTCCAGCGCCGCGGGGCCATCGCGCTGGGCGGCGGCGAACGCTGGCACGAGCACGGCCTGGAGCACGCCAAGCGCCACCAACTCGAACAGCAGGTTGGGCACCAGGTTTGCCGTCTGGTAGACGTCGCCGAGCAGGCCGCTGCCGAGCACGGCCGCAGTGGCCAGCACTCGCCCGAACCCGGTCACCCGCGACAGCAGGGTGCACGCCGTGACGACGAGTGCATCCCGCTGGAAACGACCGGCTCCGTCGGCAGCCGATGCAGCGGCCGTCATGTCCGCTGACGTCGGGCACGGCCGCCCAGCAACTCGGCAGCGTGCCGCCGGGCGCTCTCCTCGGCCACGCCGCCGGAGAGCATCCGAGCCACTTCGTCGACACGCGCCGGCCCGTCCACCTGGATCGCCTCGGCCACGGTGACGCTCCCGTCGACTCGCTTCGACACCACCACGTGGGCATCGGCCAACGCGGCAACCTGGGCAAGGTGCGTCACCACCAGCACCTGGTGCCGTTCGCCGAGTTCGGCGAGGCTGCGACCCACGGCAACGGCTGCTGCACCGCCGATCCCGGCATCGACCTCGTCGAACAGCAGGGTGTCGGGAGCCTCCGTGAGCACCAGGCGGAGAGCGAGCATTGTCCGCGCCAGCTCGCCGCCGCTGGCCACCCGCGAGAGGGGCAGGAGCGGCGCGCCGGGATTGGCGGCAAGGAGGAACTGCACGTCGTCACCGGGATCCTCGTCGCCGACCGCCACCTGCAGCGATGCATGGGGCATCGCCAGCTGGTGCAGGTGCGACTCGATCGCGGCGCCGAGCGACGCCGTGCCGGCCCGTCGGGCAGCACCCACCGCAGCGGCGGCAGCGCGCTCCTCGAGCGACGCCTGCTTGCGCTCGCGCTCCAGCCCGGTCACACGGTGCTCGTAGCCCTCCAGCTCTGCCAGGCGGCGCTGTGCCTCGTCGGCGAAGGCCAGCACATCGGCCAGGGTGTCGCCGTACTTGCGGCGCAGGTCGCGCAACAACTGCAGGCGTGATCGCACCTCCTCGAGCCGAGCCGGGTCCTCGTCGATCGACTCGGCACGGTCGCGGAGCTCGGCAGCGACGTCGGCAATCTCACTCGAGAGCCCGCGGAGCCGTTCTTCCAGGTCGGAGAAGGGTGACCTTCCGGTGATCGAGCGAAGGGCGGCGCCGATCCCGTCGAGGGATCCCCCGTCGTCGGCCAGCGCGCCGGCACCACGCTCGCCAGCCGCCCGGTGCTCGAGGGCGTCGGCGAGGGTGTCGTGCTCGCGCTGGAGCAGCTCGTCCTCATCGGCGGCGGCGATCGATGCCGCGGCAAGCTCTGCAACCTGAAATTGCAGCAGGTCGACTTCGCGTGCCCGCGCCCGGGTGTCGCCGCCAAGTGCGGCGAGCGACGCATCGATCTCGGTGAGACGCGCCCGCGCCGCCCGGAGTGGGCCGAGGTCCGTGCGGCACCATCGGTCGAGCGCGTCGCGCTGCTCCGCAACGGCGACGAGGCGCTGGTGGGCGTGCTGGCCGTGGAGGTCGACACAGCGGTGGCCGAGTTCGACGAGGTTCCCGGCAGTTGCCAGCCGGCCGTTCACATAGGCGCGCGACCGGCCATCGGCCGGAATCACCCGCGCAACGACGTACTCGTCGTCGCCGACGACGAATCGCCCCTCGACC
>JBJTRF010000024.1:0-7122 GCA_046076025.1 Ilumatobacteraceae bacterium | reverse complement strand
CTTTCCGCACACGAGCGACGCCCCCTTGCGATCCGACTATGCGCGATTTCCCTGGGCGAAGGATCCGGTCGGCCTCGCCGCCTGGCAAAGGGGCCGTACGGGATTCGGGATCGTCGATGCCGGCATGCGGCAGTTGTGGTCCACCGGCTGGATGCACAACCGGGTGCGGATGATCGTCGCCAGCTTCCTCGTCAAGGACCTGCACCTGCCGTGGCAGTGGGGGGCGGCGCACTTCATGCGCCAGCTCGTCGACGGCGACCTCGCCTCGAACGCCCACGGCTGGCAGTGGACGGCCGGCACCGGCACCGATGCGGCGCCGTACTTCCGTGTGTTCAACCCGACGTCGCAGGGCGAGCGGTTCGACCCCGACGGCGACTATGTCCGCCGGTGGGTGCCTGAACTGGCGGGCATCGCAGGCAAGGTGGTGCACGATCCCGGCCTGCGCCGTCCCGACGGGTACCCGCCGCCGATGGTCGACCACGCTGTCGAGCGGGCAGAGGCGCTGAGCCGCTATCGGACCGTGACGGCGCCGGCGGCTGGCAGTCGGTAGTGTTGAGTGCCAGACGACGTGATCCCTGAGATCCGCTGGAGGAAGTGATGCTCGACGATCGCAAGGCGGCGATCCTGCGGGCGGTGGTACAGGAGTACATCGCCACCGCCCAGCCGGTCGGCTCCACGCACGTCGCCAGCGCACCCGGCGTGAAGGTCAGCTCGGCCACGGTCCGCAACGAGATGGCAGTGCTCGAGCAGGAGGGCTACCTGGTCCAGCCGCACACGTCGGCGGGACGCATCCCCACCGACAAGGGCTACCGCTTCTTCGTCGACCACGTGGCGGCGCCGGGTCGCCTCGATACGGTCGCCCAGCAGCGCGTCGGCGAGTTCTTTGACTCGGCCCACGGTCGGCTGGAAGAGATGCTGCACCAGACCTCGAACCTGCTGGCGCAGGTCACTCGCCATGCGGCGGTGGTCGTGGGGCCGCGCCACGAGACGGCAGTCGTCCGGTCGGCCCAGGTGGTCGGCCTCGCCGGCCGCACGGCGACGGCGGTGGTCGTGCTGTCGAACGGCTCGATCGAGAGCAGCACCTTCGACCTGCAGGGCGAGGTCTCCGAGGTGCGACTCGCTGCGGCATCCGCACATCTGCAGGCCTGCCTCGGCGGCGCAGCGCTCACCGTCGAGCGCCTACGGCCGAGCGGCGACCGCGAGGTCGACGCAGTGTGCGACGCCGCGCTGCGATCGCTGACCACGGTCGGCGTCGACGAGCCCGTGTTCGTCGGCGGCGCAGCGTCGATGGCCACGGCATTCGACGCCGTCGACACGGTGCGCACGGTGCTGCACGCGCTCGAGCAGCAGTACGTCATCGTGTCGCTCGTGCGGTCGATCCTCGACCGCGGGCTCAGCGTGGCCATCGGCGCCGAGCACGGCATCGAGCCGCTCGCGTCATGCTCTGTCGTGGTGAAGCCCGTCGTCGTCGACGGCGAGCAGGTGGGCACGGTCGGCGTACTCGGGCCGACGCGGATGGACTACCCGCAGGCCCTTGCCACCGTCGAGGTGGTCAGCGACCGGCTCAGCCGCCGACTGGGCGAGGGCTCGTGATGGCCGACTTCTACGAACTGCTCGGCGTGTCGAGATCGGCCAGCGCCGACGAGATCAAGCGCGCCTACCGGCAACTCGCGCGGTCGCTCCATCCCGATGCGAACCCCGGCGATCCCGAGGCAGAGGAGCGGTTCAAGCAGGTGGCTCGCGCCTACGAGGTGCTGAGTGATCCCGAGCAGCGCGCACGCTACGACCGCTTCGGCGAGCAGGGCATCGGCGGTGCGGGCGCGGGCCCCGGCGACATGTTCGGCGGCGGACTCGGCGACATCTTCGACGCCTTCTTCGGCGGCGGGAGTCCCTTCGGCTCGAGCCGCGGGCCGGCAGGCCCGCCGCGGGGCCAGGACCTCGAGGTCGTCGCCGACATTTCCTTCGTGCAGGCGGTGTTCGGCGACACTATTCCGGTGGCGGTGCGCACGGCGGTGCGGTGCGACGACTGCGGCGGCTCGGGTGCGGGGCAGGGAACCGAGCCAGTCACGTGCAGCGACTGCAACGGGCGGGGGCAGGTGCAGCGCGTGCGCCAGAGCATGCTCGGCCAGATGGTCACCACCTCGGCATGCTCGCGGTGCGGCGGACTCGGCAAGGTGGTGGTGACGCCATGCTCGGGGTGCCGCGGCGAGGGCCGCGTGATCACCGAGAAGTCGTACCAGGTCGACGTGCCCCAGGGGGTCGACACCGGCTCGACGCTGCGGCTCACTGGCCGCGGCGCCGTTGGTCCCCGCGGCGGCGGGACCGGCGACCTCTACGTGCACGTGCGCGTCGCGCCGCACGATCGCTACGAGCGGGAGGGCGACGACCTCGTGACCTCGCTGCCGGTGTCGATCGCCCAGGCGGCCCTCGGGGCACGCTTCACGCTGCCGACGCTCGACGGCGACGAGAACATCGTCGTGCCGGCCGGCACGCAGCACGGCCGCGAGTTCGTGCTGCGCAGCCGCGGCGTGCCACGACTGCAGGGCAGGGGACGAGGCGACCTGCGCGTGAGGGTCGAGGTGCAGGTGCCCACCTCGCTCACCGACGCCGAGGTCGAGTTGCTCCGCGCGTTCGCAGTGGGCCGCGGCGAGGAGGTCCAGCCCGACCAGGGCCTGCTGGCACGCATCAAGTCGGCATTCCAGTGAGCCGCTGACGTGCACCGCGACCTGCGCGGCAGCGCAGCGCACGTCTTCGTTGCGTCGCTCGACGCGCCGTTCCTCGAGCCCGGCGACGAGCACCACCTCGTGCGAGTCCTCCGATTGCGAGACGGTGACGCGGTCTCGGCGAGCGACGGCCAGGGCCGCTGGCGGCGGTGCGTCATGCGCGGCGGCACGATCGAGGCTGCCGGCGAGATCGCCGACGACGGGCCGGCACGGCCGTGCACGATCGCCGCTGCGATGCCGAAGGGAGATCGCCTCGACTGGATGGTGCAGAAGCTCACCGAGGTGGGGGTGCAGCGGATCGTCCTGCTCGAGGCCGCCTACGGCGTCGTCAGGTGGGATGCCGAGCGGGCAGGGCGGCAACTCGAGCGACTGGCGCGCATCGCCCGTGAGGCGGCTGCGCAGAGCAGGCGGACGCGGCTGCCCGTCATCGACGGCCCGCTGCCATGCTCGGTGCTGCTTGGCGAGCCAGGCGCAGCGGTCGCCGATCCCGACGGCCGGCCGCTGGTAAGTGTGTCCGTGCACGGGCCGCTGCTCATCGGGCCGGAGGGCGGGTGGTCGCCTGAGGAGCGGGCCGCTGCAGCCACCGCTGGCGCCGAGACGGTCTCGCTCGGCTCGACGGTGCTGCGAGTCGAGACGGCAGCGGTCGTCGCCGCTGCCGTGGTGATGGCGGCCGACACCACTCGTTGAGTCACCGCGGTATCGCTCCTGACGCGCTGAGTGAGAGTTGGCCACTCTGTGGCAAGAATCCGGCATCGGGGTGTGCCATTATTTGAACTGGGATAGGCCGAACGACCCATCACGAGCAGGAGATCACCGGCATGCGCGAATTCGACGAGGACGCATCCTCTTCGCCCTACAGCCGCAGCGTGGGCGAACGCCTCCGCGTCATCCGCCGCCAGAAGCGCCTGTCGCTGCAGGAGGTCGAGGCGAACTCGGCCGAGGAGTTCAAGGCATCGGTGCTCGGCGCCTACGAGCGCGGCGAGCGGGCGATCTCGGTGCCCCGCCTCGAGCGACTCGCCAAGTTCTACAACGTCCCGGTCGACCAGCTGCTCCCTCGCGAGGCCGTCGAGGCTGCCGGCGAGGCGGAGGCGGCGGCTGCGGCCAGCAAGAAGCTGGCGGTCGACCTGCTGAAGCTCAGCCAGCTGAGCGGCCAGCCCTTCGAGATGCTCACCAGGTTCCTGAAGATGATCCAGCTCCAGCGGCAGGACTTCAACGGCAAGGTCATCACGGTTCGCGGCGACGACACGAGGGCGATTGCGGCGATGCTCGACGTGCCGGTCGACCAGGTCGGCCAGCGGCTCGACGCCCTCGACCTTCTGTACCGGCCCTGAGGCGCGCACGCGCCCGGCGCGTCGTGGCAGCATCCCCGACATGACCGCCTTCGGGGTCTATCTCCACATCCCGTTCTGCGCTCGGCGCTGCGACTACTGCGCCTTCGCGACGTGGACCGATCGTCACCACCTGCACGACGACTACCTCCGAGCGCTGCAGCGCGACATCGAGCGATCGGGAATGCCCCCGGCAACCAGCGTGTTCGTCGGCGGAGGCACGCCGTCGGCGGTCGATCCCGAGGCGCTCGGCGCAGTGCTCCGCTCGATTCCGCTGGCCGGTGGGGCGGAGGTGACGGTCGAGTGCAATCCCGACGACGTCAGCGATTCGCTTGCCGCTGCACTGGCCGCCGCCGGCGTCAACCGCATCAGCCTCGGCGTGCAGTCGATGGTGCCGCATGTGCTGGCCTCGCTCGGCCGCCACCACACGCCGTCCAATGTCGGCGAGGCCGTGCGCGCCGTGCGCCGTGCCGGCATCGAGCGGGTGAACCTGGATCTCATCTTCGGGGCAGTGGGAGAGTCGCTCTCCGACTGGAGGGCGACCATCGAGCTCGCGCTCCTGCTCTCGCCCTCGCACGTGTCGGCCTATGCGCTCACCGTCGAGGCGGGCACGCCGCTCGCCGCGAGTCCCGAGCGCCATCCCGACGACGACGACCTCGCCGACAAGTACGAGATGGCAGACGAGCTGCTCGAACGGGCGGGCCTCGCGAACTACGAGGTGAGCAACTGGGCGCTGCCGGGCGAGGAGTGCCGACACAACGTCCTGTATTGGCAGCAGGGCGACTATCTCGGCTTCGGCGCAGCTGCGCACAGCCATCGCAGCGGCCGCAGGTGGTGGAACGTCCGCACGCCCGACCGGTACATCGCCGCAGTCGAGGCTGGCGAGTCCACCGAGGCAGCGGGCGAGGACCTCGACGCCGAGACGCGTCGGATCGAGGGGCTGCAGCTAGCCCTGCGGATGCGCGACGGCGTGCCGGCGAGCGCGTTCGCTGAGGGCGATCTCGGCGAGGTAGCACCGTTCGTCGTGGTCGAGGAAGGCCGGGTGAGGCTCACCCGCGGCGGACGCCTGCTCGCCAACGAGGTGGCCATCCGCATCCGCTGAGCCGAAGCGCTCGTGGCGACGGGTGCCTGTTCAGGTGGAGGCGAGATCCCGGAGGACTGGGGCGAGGTCGGGCTCGGGTACGGCCGGCGAGAACAGGTAGCGCTGGGCGGCGCGGCACCCGAACTGGCGGAGGCGGTCGGCCTGCTCGTCGGTCTCGACGCCGGTGGCGACGACATCGAGGCCGAGGCCGGTGGCGAGGCCGACGAGAGCGGCGATCACCCGGTCGACCCGGCTGTCGGCGGTGAGCTGGGAGATGAGCGAGCGCTCGATCTTCACCCGCTGAAGGCCGAGGTCGACGAGTGAGGGCAGCAGCGAGGCGCTGCGGCCGCATCCGTCGAGCGACAGCGTCAGCCCCGACCGGGCGAGCAGAACGAGGTTCTGGCGGGAGATGTCGTCGCCGAGCTCGGCGGCGCGCTCGGGCACCTCGAGGGTGAACCACTCGGGACGCGCCTCGTTGGCCTCGATGCGCGACAGCAGGCTCGTGGCGAACTGCGGCCAGGCGAGTTCCTCGACAGCGGCGTTGATGCTGATCTGGAAGTCGCGCAGTCGCGTGGTGGTGTCGGTGCGCAGCGACCTGCCCACCAGCGTCGCCCGATCGTGCACGAAGGCGCCGATGTTGAGGATCTCGGAGTTGCGCTCGGCAGACGGGATGAACTCGTCCGGGGCCACGTCGCCGAGATGCGGATGCCGCCAGCGCGACAGCGCCTCGGCGCCCACCGGCCTGCGGGTGTCGAGCAGCACGATCGGCTGGAACCACACCTCCATCTGGCGGAACTGGATGGCGGCGCGCAGCTCGTTCCAGAGCTGCAGGGTCGCCTCGGCGGAGTCGCCCGGCAGCGCATCGTGCCGCACGGCGCGGCTGCCGCCGCGCCGGACAGCCTCGCGGAGTGCTGCCTCGGCACTCGCGAGCATCGCTGCAAGCGCGCTGGGGGCACCGGGTGGCGGCAGCGGATTGCCAGACTGGGCGGTGACGTAGCCAATCGAGGCGGTGACGCGCATCGTGCGGCCGCGCACCGACACTGGCTGTCGAACGGCATCGCGACAGGCGGCGAGGACCTCGTCGGCATGGACGTCGGAGTCGGCCTCGAAGACCGCGGCGAACGCCTCGCCCATGCGGCCCAGTTCGCCGTGCGGCGGCAGGCAGTGGCGCACGGTCGACACCACCTGCTGCACCAGTTCGGCGGCGCCCTGGTCGCCGAGGGCAGCGCGGACGAGGCCCAGTTGGTCGATCTGGAAGATGGCTGCGCACGGCATGCGGCCGCTCCGGGCGCCGAGCATCGATGCCAGCTCGTGCTCGAGTGCCTCGTGCCCGAGCAGCCCGGTGGCGGCATCGCGGCCTCGGCCGGCGCTCGAGACGCGGGCGGCCTCGACCAGTTCGGTGACGTCGCGCAGGCGGAGCACGGCACCGGGGTTGGAGGGCAGCGGGGCAACCGAGACCTCCCACCAGTGGCGGGTCAGCGGGCTGGCGTCATCGAGGAAGAACAGGGTGTCGCCACGGTGGGCGATCGTGCTGCGCACCGCGCCCAGCACGTCGGCGCGGGCCTGTGGCGAGCTGAGCCCGTGGAGCAGGTCGAGGGGCATCCCGGCCGGGTCGGCGCCGCCCGCGAAGGCCTGCCTGAACGGGGCATTGGCGGTGACGATGCCGAGGTCGGCGCCGACGATGGCCACCTGCGTGGCGGTCGACTCGATGACGTCGCTGAGGAGCTGCTCGGCGGCGTCGCGGTCGATGGCATCGCCGTCGTCGCGTCGCTTGCGTCCCGGTCGCTGCACCGCCCACCTCCTCGTCGTCTCGCTGCCGCGTGGTCGCCCGGCCATTTGGTCGGCCGCCGCCGGCGTCGTGGGGGTCGGCGTCCGGCGACGTCGTTGATTCTGGCAGGTGGTCGCCGCTGCGGTGCGGAAGGCGCAATGGCCGTTGCTACGATCCGGCGTCGCACCGAGCGGGCGTATAACTCAGTTGGTTAGAGCGCCA
>JBJTRF010000023.1:0-2133 GCA_046076025.1 Ilumatobacteraceae bacterium | reverse complement strand
GTCGCGCTCGAGCCAGAGACCGCTGCACATCCGCTCGAAGCACCCGTTCGAGCCGCACAGGCAATCCGGCCCGTCGGGCTGAATCGTGATGTGGCCGAGTTCTCCGGCGTACGAGTCGGCGCCGCGCAGCAACCCATCCTCGGTGAGGATGCCGCCGCCGATGCCGGTGGAGAGCGTCATGAACATCAGGGGCCGGTGTCCGCGGCCGGCCCCATGGAGTCCCTCGCCCAGCGCGCCGACGTTGGCGTCGTTGTCCATCAGCACGGGCATGCCGAACTCGTCGCGGAGCCAAGCCGGCAGGTCGAAGTCGCCCCAGCCGCCGACGTGGGTCGACATCACCACCTGCTGGGTGGCGTAGTGGACGGGCCCGCCGAAGCCGACGCCGACCGACGAGAAGCCTGACCACGAGCGGCCAATCTCGCTGATCTGGCCGAGCATCCAGTCCCGGCCGCCCTCGCGATCGGTGGGCCGGGTCTCGCGCTCGACCATCCGACCATCGGCGAACAGCGCCATGGTGAAGTTCGTGCCGCCGATGTCGATCGCCAGGTGCTGCATGGTGCGTGCTCGGGCCGAGTGTGCCACACCTCGCCTCGGCCCGATGGCGCCTGACCTTCCCCTTCAACGGCAACGGCCCCCTCGCGGGGGCCGTCAGCAGGGTGTCACCCAGCGCGCTCGAAGGGACTCGAACCCCTAACCTTTTGATCCGTAGTCAAATGCTCTATCCATTGAGCTACGAGCGCTTGCGACAGCGGAGTCTAGGGCTGGCGGGCCGAGTCGGCTACATGCCCCAGGGCCGGAAACTGCCCGACCGCTGGTACACCCACAGGGCCACAGTGGTGTTGGTACGGGGGTCGAACAGCTGCGAGGCCGACGTGACGCCCCTCGGGATCAGCCACACGTCGTGTACCTCCCAGTAGATCTGGAACAGTCCGTAGCAGCACCAGTTGCGCGCATAGGGATTGAGGTTGCTCTCGCGGCGGGCGATGTAGATCGCTGTCTCCTCGAGGTCGTCGGGCCAGATCTCGCGGATGATCGCCTCGATCTGCGCCGCCGTGTAGGTGGGGCCGCTCGGCGGGGCGACCGTGGTGCTCGGCGGCTTCGTGGTGGTGGGCGCCTTGGTGGTGGGCGGGGCGTTGGTGGTGGGCGCACTGGCGCCCTGCGGCAGGCAGATCACCTCGCCGACCAGCAGCACCGAGCGCGTGGTGGCGTCGTTGACGGCCAGCAGCGACGACAGGCTCACCGACACCTTGTCGGCGATCAGGCTCCACGAGTCGCCCGAAACGACCGTGTACTTCGAGCCGCACACCGCCTGCGCGGCGACGGCGGCCGACGTCGGGGTCGACTGCGACGGTCGGCTCAGCAGCGGCAGGGCGCTCATGTCGATGGTGGCCGTTGGCGGCTGCTCGGCAGCGGCTCCCTGGTTCAGCTGAACCGGTGCCGACGAGACGGGGGCGGCGGCCGCATCGGATGGGGCGATGCTGGGTGGCGGTTCGGCCTCGGCACCGGTGGGCCGCAGGGCCGACACGATCGGCGCTGCCAGCAGCACGGCGGCGGCGATCGCGGCGACTCGCCTGGCGAACGGGCTCCGCAGGCCGGGCAGCGAGTCGAGGGGACGACCGGCGCCCAGGGGTCGACGCCGCCGATGGCTGCCGGGGCCCTGCCGGCGCCGGGTCGGGCGACGCGTGCCGCCGGTCGGCTCGCCACGACCGGCACGGACGGCCTGCACGGCCCCAGTGAGTCGGTCCATCGCGGTGGGGGCGCTGTCGACCCAGAAGTCGGGGTCCTCGGGGGCGCCGTAGTCGCCGTACTCGTCGTCCATGGCCAGGAAGTGGGGGCCGGTGACGTCGTCGTAGCCGTCGAACTCGTCGAGGTCGTCGAAGAGATGGTCGGGCGAGGTGGGTCGGTCGGTCATGGCAGGCACCCCCTCCGGGGAGGGATTCGGGAAGTCTCGCCCCGCCGTCATGAGAATGCAACAGAGCGAATGGCCCCCTTGCGGGGCTTGGCCCAGCGGGCGTTGCAGGGCCCGTCGGGCGATCAGACGACGGTGCCGTCGAGGACCTGGAACATCTTCAGGTCGCTGTAGAAGTCGAGGGCGTAGTCGCCGCCCTCGCGGCCGATGCCGCTGATGCCGCA
>JBJTRF010000022.1:0-2299 GCA_046076025.1 Ilumatobacteraceae bacterium | reverse complement strand
CGGACGGCATCCTGTCCCCCTCCTCAATCTCTTCAAGAGGCTAGGCGAGGGCCTCCTCCCGCTCCGCTGCCGCCGAGCTCGCCGAGGTTTACGGCATCCACGTCGACCTGTGGTCGGCAACCTCCTACAAGGCGCTGCGCGAGGACGCCCTCGCCGCCGAGCGCTGGAACCGACTGCATCCGTCGCAGCCCCGACGGCAACCGCTCGTCGCCGGGCTTCTCGGATCCGGCAGCGCCCCGGTCGTGGCCGTCACCGACTTCATGAAGATCGTGCCCGAGCAGGTCGCCCGTTTCGTCGAGCGACCGTTCGTGCCCCTCGGCACTGACGGCATGGGTCGCAGCGACACGCGCGAGTCGCTTCGCCGGTTCTTCGAGATCGATGCCGGCCACGTGGTCGTGGCCGTGCTGTCGGCCCTCGCCGAACGCGGGGCCGTAAACCCTGACGCAGTCGATGTAGCGCTCCGCCGGCACGGCATCGATCCCGACGCTGCCGACCCCTACGCCAGCTGACCACCACCGACATGACCGCCGAACTTCGACGCCGCTGCGGCTTTCTCCACATTCCCAAGACCGCCGGCAAGAGCATCCGAGCCGCCCTCGGCGCCGCGTACGACGCAGCCGACACCGCCCCGTACCAGTTCGACTACGTGCTCTTCGGCGACTTCGACCGGTACGACACGTTTGCCGAGCCCATCCGACGGCGGACGCTCACCAGGAACGATTCACCGGCGATGCTCGATGCCAGGCTCGTGGCCGGACACCTCGCCTACCAGACCATCACGAGGTTCATGGACCCGAGCGACGTGTTCACCGTCGTTCGCGAGCCTCGTGCGCGCCTGCTTTCGCATCAGCTGTACTGGAGCGCCCGCCTCCCGGCGATGACGGCCGCGTACGGCGACTACCAGGTCGAGCGGACTGCCGTCGACGGGCTCAAGCGATTCCTCTCGCAGCCAGCCGGCGCGCATCAGCACGACAATCTCCACGTGCGGCTGCTCTGCGGTGTCGACCTTCCTGCCGACAGGCCGCTGCTCGACGCCGAACTGGCAGAGGCCACCGCTCGCGCCGTCACCAATCTGTCGACGCTGGGCTCCCTGCTGTTCGTCGAGTCGCCCTCGTTCTGGAGCGACTTCGCGCAGTTCGTCGGCACCGACATCGCCGAACTGCGCGAGAACGACATGGGCGCCACCCCCGTTCCCGTGCCGTTCTCCGGCACGCAGCTCGACGACGAGACGCTCGAGTTGCTCGACGCACGCACGTCGGGCGACCGCCAGGTCTACCTCGCCGTGCTGTGCCGTCGACTCGGCATCGAACTCGGCGAGGCAGGCCGCACGGCCGACCGCGCCTTCGCTCGGCAAGTCGAGCGCTACGCCCGGCAGGTCGCCCGCACCGAGGCCCGCCAGTAGCGACGACCGCCACTCGCCATGCTGCGGGCGGCTCTGATGCGGCCGGTAACCTCGCCCATGTGGGCGATCCCGACGTCGAGATGAGGGTGATCGCCGCCCGCCGGTCGGTCCGGGTGCACCTGGGCGAGATCTGGGAGTACCGCGAGCTGCTCAGCGGACTGGTGCGCCGCGAGCTCAAGGTCCGCTACAAGAGCTCTGCTCTCGGCTTCCTGTGGTCGATGGCCCAGCCGATCTTCCTGCTCTGCGTGTACTCGGTCGTGTTCTCGATTCTCGGTGCCGGCTTCGAGGGCTTCGCCATCTGGCTCCTCGCCGGCCTCATTGTCTGGACGTATGTCAGCACCACCCTGTCGAAGTCGGTCGATGCCATCACTGTCAACCAGGCGCTCGTCTCGAAGGTGGCGTTTCCGCGAGCAGTCCTGCCGCTGGCGACGCTCGGCGCAGCGCTGATCCACTTCGGCCTCCAGAGCATTGCGCTTGCCGTCGCGCTCGTCGCCATGTGGCACGGTGTCGCATGGGGCTTCGTCTGGCTGCTCCCGCTCGGGATCCTCGCCATCACGCTGCTGCTGGCGAGCGCTGCGCTCACGCTCTCGACGGTCAATGTCTACGCCCGCGACACGCGGCATCTCCTCGACCTGGCGATGGTGGCGCTGTTCTGGGCGAATCCCATCATCTACGACTACGAGCGCGCCGCAAACTGGTTCGTCGGGCGGGGCCTTCCCTCGTGGATTCCCCTCCTCAATCCCGTCACGCCGATCGTCACGACCTTCCAGCGGGCGATCTTCGCGTCCGACACCGTCGATGGCCGGCGACTGCTGCCCGACGTGTCGCAGTGGTGGTATGTCCGCAACATCACCATCGTGCTGGTCGTGGGTGCGGCGCTCTTCCTCTCCGCGCTAC
>JBJTRF010000021.1:0-7874 GCA_046076025.1 Ilumatobacteraceae bacterium | reverse complement strand
ATCGTCGGCTGGCTCGCCAGCGCGCGGGCAACCGCCACGCGCTGCTGCTGGCCGCCGGAGAGCTCGCTCGGCCGGTGATCGAGCCGGTCGCGCAGGCCGACGGTGTCGATCACGGTGTCGATCCACTGGCGGTCGCCGTCGCTGCCGCCGAGCAGCAGCGGCAGCGTGATGTTCTCGAGCGCCGTCAGCGTCGGCACGAGGTTGTAGGCCTGGAAGATGAAGCCCACGGCGGTGCGGCGCAACTCGGTGAGCTGTCGGTCGTTGAGCGATGCCAGCGGCGTCTCGCCGATGAACACCTCGCCTGACGTCAGCGAGTCGAGACCCGCCATGCAGTGCATCAGGGTGCTCTTGCCGGAGCCCGACGGGCCCATGATGGCCGTGAAGCGGCCCGACTCGAAGTCGACCGTGATGCCATCGAGTGCCCTGACCTCGCTGTCACCGCCTCCGTACACCTTGCGCGCATCGAGGGCTCGGGCGGCGGCCGTGCGGGAACAGGACGGGGCGACTGACGTGTCGGTCATGCGCCCAGTCTCGCGACCGGACCACCACTTTGCACCCCTACCGGTCGATTTATGGCCATGTGGGCACGCTCGGCGATCGCGTACGCTCGACCCATGATTCTGTGCCCGGCCTGCGGCGCCTCGGCTCCCGCTGGCTCGCGGTTCTGCCCGTCGTGCGGCAGCCCGGTCACCGGCACGCAGGCCGAGGAGCGGCGCATCGTCACCGTGCTGTTCGCCGACCTGGTCGGGTTCACGAGCCTCAGCGAGCACCTCGACCCAGAGCAGGTGAAGCGGATCGTCGATGGGTGCTTCGAGCAGCTCGTCGAGGTGGTCGCCGAGTACGGCGGCAGTGTCGACAAGCTGCTGGGCGACGGGATGCTCGCCCTCTTCGGCGCCCCGGTCGCGCACGAAGACGACCCCGAGCGAGCGGTGCGGGCAGCGCTGCGAATGCACGAGGTGCTGGCCTCGCGCCGCACGTCGCTTCCGGGCGACACCGGCTTCGAGATGCGCGTCGGCATCAACACCTGCGAGGTGCTCGTCGGCACCCTTGCTGGCACCGACTACACCGCCATGGGCGACGTCGTGAACACCGCCGCGCGACTGCAGACCGCTGCGCCTCCGGGCGGCGTGCTGGTCGGCCCCATCACCTACGGACTCACGTCGCACACCTTCGACTACGAGCCCCTCGGCGAGTTCCACGCCAAGGGCCGCGAGCAGTCGGTCGAGGCCTGGATCGCTCGTGCGCCCATCGCCCCGCCGGGTGCCCGGCACCGTCGGCGCACCGTGCCCATCGTCGGACGCGAGACAGAGCTCGCGCTCGCCGAGGCATCGCTGCAGATGATGGAGGCCAGCAGCCGGATGGTCATCGTCCACGTCGTCGGCGACAGCGGCATCGGCAAGAGCCGCCTCGTCGACGAGGTGGTGCGCCGGCTGCGCGACCGGCGCGACGTGGCAGTGCTGGAAGGTGCCTGCGTGCCGTACGGCGAGTCGAACGGCTGGTTCCCCATCGCGACGGCTGTCGCCAACTACCTCGATCTCGACCCTGCCACCGACCTCGCATCGCTGCGCGACGTCGGCGACCAGCGGGCGGCCGCACTGCTGCCGAGTGCTCCGCCAGCCGACCGGAGCCGGCTCGTCGACGTGCTCGCCCACCTGCTCGGCCACCCGTCCCCCATCGACCGGCTCGACACCGCCACGGCACGAAGCATCGTGCACGACGCGGTCGCCGCCGTGCTCGAGGCACGCGCCGCAGCCGGCCCGGTGGTGCTCAGCATTGACGACCTCCACTGGGCCGACCAGGATCTCATCGACCTGCTCCACCACCTTGCGGCCGCGCTGGCGCGCTGCGAGGTGGCACTCGTCACCACCACGAGGCCGGGAGCCGAGGTGGACTGGCCACCGGCCACCGAGCGGACGAACTCGCTCACCATGGTGCTGCAGCCCCTCACGCGCGCCGATACCGAGCAGCTTGCCCGGCAGCTCCTCGACTCACCCGACGAGCAGATCATCGCCGCGCTCTACGACCGCAGCGGCGGGAATCCGCTGTTCCTCGTCGAGCTTGCGGCCTTCGCCGGGGCGGCGGGCCCGGCCGACCCGTCCGGTGCCCGCGAACTACCCGACTCGCTGCGCAGCGTCATCGCCGCACGGCTCGACCAGCTGAGCCCCGAGCAGCGACAGGTCCTCGAGAATGCCGCCGTCCTCGGCACCTCCGGCCGCATGACCGGTCTCGAGCAGTTCGCCGCCGGCCTCGGCCACGAGTTCTCCGCCGACACCGTGAACGAGCTCGACGAACTGGGCCTCCTCGATGTCGAGGGCAACCGCTGGGAGTTCTGCAGCGACTCGGTACGCGACGCCGCCTACCAGACGCTCACCAAGGCCGCCCGTGCCGTGCGCCACGCCGCAGTTGCCACGGCGATGTCGACCTCGCCATCGCTGGCCGACGAGCGGGCCCATCACCTCGCCACCGCCGCAGAGCTCGTCGACGAGATCGGACGTGTGCAGGGCGTGCCCGTCGACATCAAGTCGACTGCGATCGGCGCACTCGCCAGCGCAGCCGAGCGGGCCCTCGACACCGGAAGCCTGCGCGCTGCCTCACGCCTCGCCTCGCGGGCGCTCGACCTCCTCGACCACCACGGCGACGACGCCCAACGCCCGGGCCGCGGCCCCGACCGCCAAGTCGCGCAGTTGCTCATCGTGCGCGCCAGCGCAGCCGTCGAGCGTCGAGATGCCGCCACGGCCACGCGCGACCTCGACAGGGTGCAGCGACTCGCCGACCTCGGCGCCGATGTCGTCCTCTCCGCCACCGTGCACCGGCTGCGCGGCCTGCTCGCCAACAACAGCGGCCGAGCCGACGAGGCACGCAGCGAGCTCGGACGGGCGATCGACCTGCTTCGTGGCACCAGCAGGCGCGACCTCCTCGCCGGCGCACTGCGACTGCGCGGCTTCATCGAGATGTTCGGCGGGTCGCTCGCCGACGCCGAGTGGTTCCTCGGCGAAGCAGACGGCATCTACGCCGACATCGACGACGAGCGGGGCATGGCGTACGTCGAGCAGCACCGGGCATGGATCGCATTCCTGTCGGGCGAGCTCGACACCGCACGCGAGCGGCTCAATCGTGCCGCCACGGCACTCGGGCAGATGGGCGACCGCAACGGCGTGGGGTGGGCCTTCGGCCTGCTGGCGTTCGTCGAGTTCTACGAGCGTCACTTCGACCGGGCCGAGTCGCTTGCCCGCGGCGTCGCCCGCGAGGCCGATCTCCGCGGCGACCGATGGGCCGTCGGCATGATGGACACGCTGCTCGCCCAGCTCGCGATGTGGCGCGGCGAACTCGAGGAGGCGCTGCAGCTGTCCGAGCGAGCCCGCGGTCAGTTCAAGCGCATCGGCGACGACTACGGCCTGTCCCAAGCCCTGGCACCCCTGCTCCGTGCACAGATCGCGGTCGGCCGATCGGGCGCGGCGCAGCGCACGATGGAGGAGCTTGCATCGATCGCAGGGCATGCACGCAGCGGCCCTGCGCCGCTGATCGCCCTCGCCGGCGCGGCGATGCACCGCGGCAGTGCCGCCGACGCAGTCGATGCCGCCGACCGCGCCATTGCCGCGCTTGCAGCGATCGGCGCGCAGCAGGGCGAGCCACACCTCGTGCGGGCGATCGCGCTGCTGCAGCGCGGCGACACCGAGGGCGCATCAGTCGCCGTCGAGCACGTCGTTCGGGCGGCCGACGGCATCCACCCATTCGCTGATGCAGCCGAGGCGCTGGTGCGGGCATGCAGCGGCGACCACGTCCGGGCGCACGAGCTTGCCGATGCCGTCATCGACTCCGACGTGTCCACATACCTCGACGACGTCTTCGCCGGCATCGCCGGGGCCTCGTCGTGCGCTGCGCTCGGCCTCCGCGACCAGGCGATCACATTCGCCGAGACTGCCGTGCTGCAGGCGAGCGCCGCAGGCGACGTGGTCGCCACGGCGCTTGCCACGGCGGTGTACCGAACCGTGGCCGGCATCTCCCATCCGGCGCACGACACCAGCGTGGCGCTCAGCGACGGGTGGACAACGGTGCTTGCGCTGCTGCGCGGCGTCTGAGGCTCAGCCAGCCGCGTCGCGGCGCCAGGGCAGGTCAGACAGGTACATCGCCGCGGCCGGATGGGGATCCATCTCGCGAACGGCAGGCTTCGGCGTGGACCGTACCTGTGGCTCGTATCGACGCTGGCAGCCGCTGCAGAAGTAGACGAGGCGCGCGTAGTCGCCCGAGCGGCGCACCTCGACGGTGTGGCCGCACCGGGCGCAGGGACGGCCGTTGCGGCCGTAGACGGCGAGACCGCCAGGCACGTCGGGCTGGGTCACGCGCCCCGAGCGCGAGAGGTTGCTGCGCAGCATGCGAGTGGCAGCGTTGACGATCTGCACCCAGTCGGCCACCTCGAGATCGGCGACGGTGGCGAAGGGACTGATCTCGCACGCCCACAGGATCTCGCTGCGGAAGACGTTGCCGACACCGCACATCACGTGCTGGTCGAGCAGCACGTCAGCAACGGGCATGTCGCGCTCGGAATAGTGTATGAGGCGGCGCACGCATTCCTCGAGCTGGTCCTTGGTTGCGGTGCACAGATCGGGCCCCAGGCGGCCGAATCGCGGATGGCGCATCGGGTCGAATTCGCGGAAGGTCTCGACGTCGGGTGCGTTGAAGCACACGGCCACCCACTCGGGCACCTCGATGACGACGCGTGTCTCGCCGCGGAAGCGGCGCCACCGCTCGCCGGTGCGATAGAGGTGCCACGAGCCGGTCATGCGCATGTGCGTGTGCAGCACGATGCCGTCGTCGAAGAAGATCTCGAGATGCTTGCCCTGGCTCTCGACACGCTCGATCACCCTGCCGACGGCCGGACGCGGGCCGTAGAGGCGGGGAGCGTCGAACGCCATGATGGGGCGGCCGACCAGCGCAGTTCGCAGCGCCGCCGCCGAGCGGTGAATGGTGTCGCCCTCGGGCACGCCTCCAGCGTACGCGACCGGCGATTCCGCAGGCGTGATCTCTGCGATACCCGACCGCGCCGCGCGCTGGGTAGGGTTCGGCTGATGGAGCCGGAGTCGCCCGATCGCGAGCCGGGCCTGCCGATGCCCCCACTGCCTCCCGCCGTCGATCCCGTGGCCACGGCCCGGCGCCGCTACGGCACCGGCGGGGCCATCCTGGCGGCCGGCATGCTGGGCATCGACAAGGTGCTCGGCCGGCGGGTGAAGGAGGAGGCGCCGATCGTCATCGCTGCCAGCGACCAGCCGACCGACATCGACACCGACGGCATCACGGTGCCGCTCGACGACGACACCGACGTCGTGGCTCCGCCCCAGCCGCGGCCCGATCCTTTCCCGCGCCGCCCGCGGACGCGCCGTCGCTGAGGACGCCGCCCTACGGCAGGCAGCCGACGTGCGCCAGTGCCAGCCTGATGAGCCGGTCGTGGCCGCCGGTCATCTCGCGGCGCACCATCTCGCTCGTGGCCTCGGCCGGCGCGAACCACCGCAGGTCGAGTGCCTCCTGGGTCGGCTGGCAGTCGCCCGCCACCGGCACCACGAAGGCCAGGCTCACGGCATGATGGCGGGGATCGTGGAACCCGCTGACGTCGGGATCGGGGAAGTACTCGACCACGGTGAACGGCGCCACCTCGGCCGGAATGCGCGGCAGGGCCACAGGCCCGAGATCCTTCTCGAGATGCCGAAGCAGCGCATCGCGGATCCGCTCGCCGTACATCACCCGGCCGCTCACCACCATGCGGCTAATGGTGCCGTCAGCGGCCTGGCGCAGCAGCATGCCCACCTTGGTGACACGGCCGAGTTCGTCGACGCGAACCGGCACTGCATCGACGTACACGAGGGGCACGTTGGCGCGGATGTTGTTCAGGTCGTCGCGCGACAGCCAGCCGGTTCGGGTCTCGGTCTGCTCCGACATAGGACGTCGTGATCGTAGTGCAGCAGTCGCTGCCGCTGGCTGACCGTCAGCGACGCAGCGAGGCGACGATGTCGCCCATCAACTCGCCCGCCTCGGTGGGGTTCTGGCCGACGCGCACGCCGGCGTCGCGCAGTGCGGCCATCTTGCCCTGGGCGGTGCCCTTGCCGCCGCTCGTGATGGCGCCGGCGTGGCCCATCTTCTTGCCCTCCGGTGCGGTGACGCCGGCGATGTAGGCACTCATCGGCTTGGTGACATGCGCCGAGATGAACGCAGCGGCCTCCTCCTCGGCCGAGCCGCCGATCTCGCCGATCATGATGATGGCGTGCGTCTCGGGGTCGGCCTGGAACTCGCGGAGGCAGTCGATGAAGTTGGTGCCGGGCACCGGGTCGCCGCCGATGCCCACACAGGTGCTGACGCCGATACCCCGCTGCTTGAGTTCGTAGAGCGCCTGATAGGTGAGCGTGCCAGAGCGACTGACAATGCCGACGTTGGGCCCGCTTGCGCTGGGCGGCTGGGCAATCTCGCCTGCGGTGATGCCGATGTTGCACTTGCCGGGGCTGATGATGCCGGGGCAGTTGGGGCCGAGCAACCGGGTGTTCGGGAAGTCGCGCACGAGGGTGTTGTAGACCCGAGCCTCGTCCTGGGCGGGAATGCCCTCGGTGATGCACACCACGAAACCGATGCCGGCCGTCGCCGCCTCGACGATGGCCGACGAGGCGGTCCGCGGCGGCACGGCGATGAACGACGCGTCGGCACCCGTGGCGGCGACGGCATCGGCCACGGTGTCGAACACCGGAATGCCCTCGACCTCGGTACCGCCCTTGCCCGGCGTGACGCCGGCGACGACCTTCGTGCCATAGGCGCGGTTGCGCAGCCCGTGGTATTTGCCCTGTCCGCCCGTGAGGCCCTGCACCACGACCCTGGTGTCGGCATTGACGAAGATGGCCATGTCAGTTCGCTCCGTTCGCGATGGAGACCGCCGTGCGGGCAGCCTCGAGCATCGTGGGCTTCGAGATCAGCTTCGACTCGGGGATCCCGGCTGCTGCGAGGATCTCGCGGCCCTGCTCGGCGTTCGTTCCATCGAGCCGAATCACGATCGGCGCCCTGAGGTCGACTCGACCCATGGCCTCGACGATTCCCTTGGCGACTTCCTCGCCGCGGGTGATGCCGCCGAAGATGTTGATGAAGATGCTGCGCACGTTCTGGTCGAAGTTGATCACCTCGAGGGCCGCCGCCATCATGTCGGCGTTGGCGCCGCCGCCGATGTCGAGGAAGTTGGCCGGCTTGCCGCCGACCTGGTTGATGATGTCGACGGTGCTCATCGCGAGCCCGGCGCCGTTGGCGATCACGCCGACGAAGCCGTCGAGGCCGACGTACTGCAGCCCCTTGTCGTGCGCCGCGGTCTCGCGTGCATCACGGTGCTGGATCGCGTCGTACTGCTCGAAGTCGGGGTGCCGGAACACCGCGTTGTCGTCGAGCGTCACCTTCGCGTCGAGCGCGTGCACGCGACCGTCCTCGGTGAGGATGAGCGGGTTGATCTCGACGAGGTCCGCGTCGGCGTCGATGTAGGCCTCGTACAGCTTCATGAGGATGTCGATCGCACCCTCGGTCGCCGCCGGGTTGAGCTTCGCCTGCTCGACCCACGTGCGGCAGGCGGCCTCGGTGAGCCCGACCACCGGGTCGACGTGGATCTTGGCGATGGCGTCGGGGTCCGACTCGGCCACGGCCTCGATCTCCACGCCGCCCTGGGCCGAGAGCATGCCGAGGTAGGCCTTGGCGGAACGGTCGAGCGTGAACGAGGCGTAGTACTCCTCGCTGATGTCGCTCGCCTTCTCCATCCAGAGCGTGCCCACGACGTGGCCCTTGATGTCGAGCCCGAGGATGTTCGTCGCGTGCTCGCGCGCCTCCTCGGTGTTCGTGGCGAGCTTCACGCCGCCGGCCTT
>JBJTRF010000020.1:0-2200 GCA_046076025.1 Ilumatobacteraceae bacterium | reverse complement strand
CCTCATGGCGCGCGGCCTGCTGCAGCACGCCGTTGCCGACCCGTTATCGGCGGTGCACGGCCGCGACGTCGACGAGCTGCTCGATCAGCTCGAGCCTCGCCGCGGGCCCGAGCGGCTGCTCGACGTGATGCTGCAGACGGGGCCGTTCGGCGCCGGTTTCGGCGCGCGGCCCGGCGGGGCAAGCCTCGACCTACTCCTCGACAATCCGCACGGGGTCGACTTCGGGCCGCTCGAGCCGCGCCTTCCCGACGTGCTGCGAACCCCGAGCGGCATGATCGAACTCGACCACCCGGTGCTGATGGCCGACCTTGAGCGGCTGGCGTCGGCCGTACCCGGCCTCGAGCGGCGCGAGATGGTGCTGGTGGGCCGTCGGCACCTGCGCAGCAACAACTCGTGGATGCACAACGTGCGCGTGCTCGTGAAGGGCCGGCCGCGCTGCACCCTGCAGGTGCATCCCGACGATGCGGCGCGGCTCGGACTGCGCGACGGCGGCTCGGCCCGGGTCGCCAGCCGGGTGGGGGCGCTGGTGGCGCCCGTCGAGGTGACCGACGCCATCCGGCCCGGCGTGGTGAGCCTGCCCCACGGGTGGGGCCACGGCGGCCGCGGCACGGCGATGCGGGTGGCCGCCGAGCATGCGGGCGTGAACAGCAACGTGCTGGCCGACGACCAGGCCCTCGATCCACTGAGCGGCACGTCGGTGCTGAACGGCATTCCCGTCGACGTCGGCCCGGCCTGAGGCGACGGGGGGCGACGGCGGGCGGGAGTTGTCCACCGTCTGTCCACCGTCTGTCCACCGGCAATCCACCGAAATCAGCAGAAATTCACACCGTTATCCCTCTTCCTCCCCACAGGGCTGAGTCCCTACATTGCGGTGTGGAAGTGGCAGCGGTGCACGACGCGGATGCACGGTGGTCGACCGGCCCGGGCAGGGCTGGACCGGTCATCGGGGACTAGGACACCCAGAACCTGCGGTCGTGCGCCGCTGCCGATCTCCGCCGTCTTCGAGCTGGCGTTGACCATTCACACCTTCGTAACTACAGTCCTGTTATTCTTCAAGACCTAGTGGTGGCGACGGCCCCCAGGGGCCGGTAGCCACCACATCTTGTGGTGGCCCCAGCGGTCGCTGCCACGCTCGAATCCCGTTTCTCGACCCGCACGCAAGGAGCACGACATGTCACTGGCTTCCGATCGCCTCGCCATCGGTATCCGCCGGCACTTCACCACGCCGGGGGTTCACCCGTACGACGAGGTGGTGTGGGAGCGACGTGATGCCCGCATCAGCAACTGGAAGGACGGCACCGTCGCCTTCGAGCAGCTCGGCGTCGAGTTCCCCACCACGTGGTCGATGAACGCCACCAACATCGTCGCCCAGAAGTACTTCCGCGGCACCCTCGGCACCCCCGAGCGCGAGTCGTCGCTGCGCCAGGTGATCGACCGCGTCGCCGACACCATCACCCAGTGGGGCAACGAGGGCGGCTACTTCGCCGACGAGTCCGAGGCCGAGGCGTTCCGCAACGAGCTGAAGTACATCCTCGTCACCCAGCGCGCCGCGTTCAACAGCCCGGTGTGGTTCAACATCGGCGTGAAGGGCGTGCCGCAGCAGGCGAGCGCGTGCTTCATCCTGTCGGTCGACGACAAGATGGACAGCATCCTCAACTGGTACCGCGAGGAGGGCGTCATCTTCAAGGGCGGCTCCGGCGCCGGTATCAACCTGTCGCGGATTCGCAGCAGCTACGAGCTGCTCAACGGCGGCGGCACCGCCAGCGGCCCGGTCAGCTTCATGCGCGGCGCCGACTCGTCGGCCGGCACCATCAAGAGCGGCGGCAAGACGCGCCGTGCCGCCAAGATGGTGATCCTCAACGTCGAGCACCCCGACGTCGAGGAGTTCATCTGGTGCAAGGCCAAGGAGGAGCGCAAGGCGCGTGTGCTGCGCGATGCCGGCTTCGACATGGACCTCGACGGCGCCGACAGCTTCAGCGTGCAGTATCAGAACGCCAACAACTCGGTGCGCGTCACCGACGAGTTCATGCAGGCCGTCAAAGAAGACGCGGACTGGACTTTGACCGCAGTAAAAGCCGGGCGAGTAGTGCGCACAATTCGAGCGCGCGATCTGTGGCGCCAAATCGCCACCGCCTCTTGGGAGTGCGCCGACTCGGGCGTGCAGTTCGACACGACGATCAACAATGGGCATACGGCCCAC
>JBJTRF010000019.1:0-15016 GCA_046076025.1 Ilumatobacteraceae bacterium | reverse complement strand
AGCTGGTCGGCCGCCTCGACCGAGTCGACGCGGAATCCGGCGCCGCGCAGCCTCGACACCACCTCGGCGGCGTACTGCTGGTGCGCCTCGGCAACCGGCAGCACGCGGGCTTGCAGGGGGGCCATCCACGTCGGGAAGGCGCCGGCATAGTGTTCGAGCAGCACGCCGAAGAACCGCTCGACCGATCCGAAGAGCGCCCGGTGCAGCATGATCGGACGGTGGCGGCCGCCGTCGGCACCGACGTACTCGAGGTCGAACCGCTGCGGGTGGTTGAAGTCGCACTGGACGGTGCTCAGCTGCCATGTGCGGCCGATGGCGTCGCGCACGTCGATGTCGATCTTCGGCCCGTAAAACGCTGCGTCGCCGTCCTTGATCTTGTATGGCAGGCCGAACTTCTCGAGGGCGGCTCGGAGCGCTGCCGTGGACTTCTCCCAGATGTCGTCGGAGCCCACGTACTTCTTCGGGTCCTTGGTGCTGAGGTTGGCGGTGAACTCGTCGAATCCGAAGGCACGCAGCACGCTCATCACGAACTCGAGCAGCGAGGCGATCTCGTCCTGCAACTGGTCCTCGGTGCAGTAGATGTGGCTGTCGTCCTGCGTGAAGCCGCGGATGCGCATCAGCCCGTGCAGGGTGCCCGCCCGCTCGTATCGGTAGACGGTGCCCAGCTCGAAGAGGCGCAGCGGCAGCTCGCGGTAGCTGCGCTGGCGACTCGCATAGATGAGGCAGTGCATCGGGCAGTTCATCGGCTTCGGGTAGTAGACGCCGTTGTCCATCTCCATGGGCGGGTACATGCCGTCCTTGTAGAAGCTGAGGTGCCCGCTCGTCTCGAAGAGATTCGCGTTGGCGAGGTGCGGCGTGTAGACGAACTGATAGCCGCCGTGCAGGTGGCGCTCGCGGCTGTAGTCCTCCATCAGCTTGCGGGCGATGGCACCCTTCGGATGCCACACGGCCAGCCCGCCGCCCAGTTCGCTCGGGAAGCTCAGCAGGTCGAGGTCGACGGCCAGTCGGCGGTGGTCGCGCTTCTCGGCTTCCTCGAGTCGGTGCAGGTGCTCGTCGAGTGCCGCCTTCGTCTCCCAGGCGGTGCCGTAGATGCGCTGCAGCATCGGGCCCTTCTCGTTGCCCCGCCAGTAGGCGCCGGCCACCTTCATCAGCTTGAAGTGCCCGAGGCGACCCGTGCTGGGCACATGCGGCCCGCGGCAGAGGTCGACGAACTCGGGGGTGTTGCGGTACACGCTGATCGTCTCGCCCGTGCCCAGTTCGCCAGCGTCGTCGGCATCGGCTGCGCCCGACGAGACCCGCTCGATGATCTCGCACTTGTACGGCTGGTCGGCGAACAGCTGCAGTGCCGTGGCCGCCGGCAGCTCTTCGCGCACGAACGGCTGGTCGGCAGCGACGATCTCGCGCATCCGCCCCTCGATCGCCTCGAGGTCGGCCTCGGCAAAGGTGCGGCCGCCCGGCAGCTCGAAGTCGTAGTAGAAGCCGTCAGCGATGGCCGGGCCGATCGTGAACTTGGCGCCCGGGAACAGCTGGGTGACTGCCTGGGCCATCACGTGGGCGGTGCTGTGCCGCAGGACGTGACGGCCCTCGTCGCTGTCGGCGGTGACGATCGCCACCGACGAACCAGCGGGCAGTGCCACGCCGAGGTCGGTCGGCTCGCCGTCGACCACGGCGGCGAGTGCCGCCCTGGCGAGTCGTGCCCCGATGGCAGCAGCAAGGGTGGCGGCCGTGGACCCCTCGGGGAGCGTGCGCTGCGATCCGTCCGGGAGCGAGATGGAGATGTCGGCCATAGGGCGACGAGTCTACGGGGCGGCCCCAGCTCCGACCCGTGAGGAATCGGCCGCATGGTCGCCCTCGGCCGACGTGCCGGCATCGGAGCCGTCGACGGCGAGCACAGTTGCCCGCTGCACCGGCTCGGCCGTCGTACCGGCGTAGACATTGCGGTACTCCTGCCCGGTGAGCTCGCGGATCTCGAACATCAGCTCGTCGGTGACCTGCCGCAGCACCAGATGGTCGTCACCGCGGTCGCGGTACCGCTCGACGTTGATGGGCCGGCCGATGCGGATGGTGCACTCGCGGAACAGCCGCGGCACTACGGCATCGGGGGGCTGGATCTCGCGCGTGCCGATCACGCCGACTGGGTAGATCGGGCAACCGACGCTCATCGCCAGCCGTGCGGCACCGGTGCGGCCCTTGTGCAGCACGCCGTCTCGGCTTCGGGTGCCCTCCGGGAAGATTCCGAACAACTCGCCGCGACGCAGCACCGACTCGGCGGCATCGAGCGCTGCCTTGCTCTTCTCGCCACCCGATCGGTCGATGGGAATCATGCCCATCATCGGGAAGAGCACCCGGGTCTTCCACGAGTCCATGTACTCGGCCTTGCCGACGAAGCTGATGTTCCGGGGCACGTGCAGCATCAGGAACGCAGAGTCGAGGAAGCTGACGTGATTGGGAGCGAGGATTGCCGGACCCTCGGTGGGGAGGCGGTCGAAGCCCTCGAGGGTGAAGCGCCACAGCCGGGTGGCGAGGGGCCGCAGCGCACGTCGCGCCCGCGTCTGTGCCCGCCCCGCCCCGGCCGCTCTCACGGCGCGCCCCTGCCGGCCAGCATGGGCGGATCGTACTCCCCGATCGGAGTGCGGTCGACGGGTGCCGCAGGGTGCTCCCGCCAGACTCGCGGCTCAGGCAGGCAGTCCGAGCAACGCCATCGCCTCGCGCACGCCCAGGTTGCCCGCTGCCGCCCGGTCGATGGCGGCGAGCGCAGCCGGCGTGTCGAGGTCGTCGTCGAGCGCCGCGCGGACCTCGCCGACGACACCGCTCTCGGTGCCGGCGCATGCCAGCCACCGCTCGAGGCGGCGCTGGTTGCGCGGCATCAGCTCGTCGTCCCACTCCCACTCGCGGCGGTAGTGGTGCTCGATGATGGCAAGGCGAATTGCCCGGGGATCCCACGACTCGCGCAGCTGGTCGACGAACACGATGTTGCCGAGGCTCTTCGACATCTTGTGCCCGTCCTTGAACACCATCGCGACATGCATCCAGTGGCGGACGAACGGCATGTCGGTGGCGGCCTCGCTCTGGGCGCGCTCGCACTCGTGGTGCGGGAAGATCAGGTCGCTGCCGCCGCCGTGCAGGTCGATGGTGGTGCCGAGTTCGCGCAGCGCCAGTGCACTGCACTCGATGTGCCAGCCGGGCCTGCCCGGGCCCCACATGGTGTCCCAGCTGGGCTCGTCGGGTGCCGATGGCTGCCACAGGACGAAGTCGAGCGGGTCGCGCTTGTCGGGGTTGTCGACGTCGCCGCCGCGCTCGCGGGCGAACTCGAGCATCGTCGCCCGGTCGTAGTTGCTGACGCTGCCGAACGAGTCGAACTTCGAGACGTCGAAGTACACCGAGCCGCCGGCCTCGTAGGCGAAGCCTCGGTCGAGCACCATGCCGATGAAGCCGCGGATGTCAGGGATGGCCGACGACGCCCGCGGCGTGCTGTGCACCGGCAGGGCGTTCAGCGCCTCGAGGTCGCGCTCGAACCGGGCCTCCTCGCCGGCGGCGAGGTCGAGGTAGTGCACGCCCAGTTGGCGTGCCTTTGCGAACAGCGGATCGTCGACATCGGTGACATTGCGAACGCACTTCACCGCATGCCCGAGGTCGATGAGCCGGCGCTGCAGCACGTCGTAGGTGATGAACGTCGCCGCATGCCCGAGGTGCGTGGCGTCATACGGCGTGATCCCGCAGGTGTACATCAGCACCTGCTCGCCGGGCTCGAACGGCACCACGGCTCGCCGGGCGGTGTCGTAGAGGCGCATGCTCACGGGCGAGACGCTACTCGCCCCGCGGCGGAGCGGCCGAGACGCCATGCCGGCTGACTCGGCGGCCGCAGCGCTGCGTCAGGTGCCGCCACCCGCATCGCGCGGGTCGCCCTTGATGCCGGTGAGCTTCGGGGCGACCCGGGTGCGGTAGCGAACGTTGAGCTGCAGCAGCACAGCCGTGAAGGCCTCGATCGCGGTCGCATTCGAGAGCTCTCCGGCGTCGAGCGGGCGGCAGCCCGGGATGTGCCGGACGATGTCGACCACCGTCAAGACCGCATCCGGATCGTCGCCGCAGATCAGCACGTCGCTGTCGATCGGCTCGCCAATGTGGCCAAGCTCTGTCGCCGGCAGGTGGTGGAATGCCGCCACGACCCGCGAGAGCGGCAGCGCAGCCTGCACGTGCGCGGCGACGCTGCCGCGCGGCGGGACGAGCGGCTGGAACTCGTGGCCGACGCGCACCAGTGCGTTGGCCATGCTGACGAGCACCTTGCCCTCCAGCGAGGCGGCCACTTCCTGGGCGGTCGTGGCAGCCGAATCCCACGGCGTGGCAATCACCACGAGGTCGCACTCGGCGGCACCGGCGTTGTCGCCGAAGCCGAGACGGGGGGCCAACTGCGGCCACTTCTCCACCTGTCCGTCGCGTGCCTCCATGGCCCGGTACTTCGAGCGCGAGCCGATGACGACCTCGTAGCCCACGGATGCAAGCCGGGCGCCGAGCGCGCTGCCAGCGGGCCCCGTCCCCCCGAGGATGCCGATTCGCATTGCGGCAGCCTCCCACAGTTCGACCGGCACCGGAACCCGTCCCCCGCCCGGCACCGCCCGCGTCGCTACGATCGTCGGCATGGGTCTGCTCGAGGGCAAGAAGATCGTCGTCACCGGCGTGCTCACCGATGCCTCGCTCGCCTTCGGCGTCGCCGAGCTCGCGCTGCGCGAGGGCGCCGACGTCGCCCTCACCGGGGCTGGGAGGGCACTGAGCCTCACCACGCGGACGGCGCGCAAGCTGCCCCGTCCCGTCGAGGTGTACGAGCTCGATGTCACGGTGCCCGAGCATCTGGTGTCGGTCCGCGAGGCGCTCGCCTCGGCGTGGGGCCGCGTCGACGGCGTGCTGCACAGCATCGGCTACGCCCCCGAGTCGTGCCTCGGCGAGAGCTTCATGGAGCCGCAGTGGGACGACGTCGCCGTGGCAATGCACATCAGCGCCTACTCGCTGAAGGCGCTCGCCGAGGCCTTCGTGCCGCTGATGGGCGGTGGCGGCGCGTTCGTCGGCCTCGACTTCGACAACTCCGTTGCCTGGCCCGCCTACAACTGGATGGGCGTCGCCAAGTCGGCGCTCGAGAGCGTGAACCGCTATCTCGCCCGCGAGTTGGGCGGCCAGGGCATCAGGACCAATCTCGTCGCCGCCGGCCCCGTGAAGACGATGGCCGCCAAGAGCATTCCCGGCTTCCAGCGCTTCGAGGACGTGTGGGACGGCCGGGCGCCGCTTGGGTGGGACGTCACCGACCAGAACCGCGCTGTCGCCAAGGCGTGCATTGCGCTGCTCAGCGACTGGTTTCCCGCCACCACCGGCGAGATCGTGCACGTCGACGGCGGGTTCCACGCCACCGGCGTCTGACGGACGCGTCCCCGGTCACCACCGGCCGACGTGGATGACCGACGAGACATCCTTTCGCGGCCGCGTGACGGCTGACCCCGACGGACGGTCGTCGGTGGCTCTCGCCCCCAGGGCCACCGCCCCGACCTGCAGCACGTGCGCCGGCACCCCGAGGGCGTCGAGCACGGCGCGGGCGTTGCGGAAGATGCCGAAGTAGAGCGCGCCGAGGCCTCGGTCCTCGGCCAGCAGCAGGAGATTCTGGGTGGCCATCGCCGCATCGGTGAGCCAGAACGGCACCTCCCAGTTGTCGGCCTCGTCGAGGCCGTGCCCCGCCTTGTCGGCCTCGGCGTACCGCGTCGTATATGCCGACGGGTCGGCGAGAGGCAGCACCACCACCGGTGCGTCGAGGACTCCCGCCTGCACGCCAGCGAACCATTCGCGGCCGCCCGAGACATCCCAGAATGCCGACAGCGCCGCCCCGTCGAGGACGAGGAAATGCACGCCCTGGCTGTAGCCGGCGCTCGGCGCCCGCCGCGCCACGTCGACGAGCGGCACCACGTCGGCGGCCGACAGCGACCCGGCAACGAAGCGACGCGTCATGCGCCGCCGGCGGATGACCGACTCGAGCGGCGTCGGCGAGCCGCTGCTCAGCGAGCGCCCAGCTTGACGAGGTCTTCGGCCATCACCCAGCCGTGCACGACAAGCGAGCCGCCCTTGGCCGCCTTGACAGCGCCGAAGAGGGCCGCCACCTCGGCCTTCACCTTCTCGGGCTTCGACGTGACATGGTCGAGGAACCCGCTCTGGCCGTTTGCCTTCACGACGAACGACTGCTCGTCGTAGTTGCCGTCGACGCCGAATCGCTTGGCGAGCCGGCGGCCCCACGCCCGCTCCTCGCCCACGGCGCGATGCGCGGGCCGGGGAATCACGTCGGCCACCTGCTTGAACGCGTCGAGGGCTCCGGCCTCCACGAACCGGCTGCCGATGACGACGTCCTCGTCCGGGAACGCCATCAGCGCCCGGTGGAATGCCTCTGCCATGAGGCCCTTCAGCACTGACTCGCGCTTGCTGTTGCGCTTCACGCTCATCAGGCCCAGCAGCACGCACGGCGTGCCGCCGATGCGCTCGAGGGTGGAGAAGGTGAACCCGACCAGCTTGCCGTCGTCGCGGGCCGTGGTGCTGAGGACCCAGTCCTCCTTGGCCTTGGAGAGGGCGCCGATGTCGAACGCACCCCCCATCGAGGCCATCTCGTCGAGATCGCCATCGGTGAGCGCCGCACAGTCCCTGGTTGCCACTGCGAGTGCCATCGGCCCCGAACCTCTCTCAGTCCCCCGGCCACGGGGTCACTTATGGAGCCACCATTCTGCCACGATTCTGGGACAATCGTTCCGAGCCAGGCCCGTTCCGAGCCAGGCCACCGGTCGAGGGCGGCTACGGGCCGGCGGGCGCTCCCCCGTGCCGGATTCGTGCCCCGGCCCGGCCTACAGCACCACGGCATCGTGGCCGAGCAGCATCCGCAGCTCACCCACCGCCCGGTCGAGGTCGACCCGGAAGTCGTCGCCCAGCCGCAGCACCTTGCCCTGCCCGAGGTGCAGGAACACCGGCGACGGGCCGGAATGCTCGCTCAGCACACCTTGATCTGGCGGATCAGCGACTCGTTGAGACGGGTGGCGGGCACCCTGAGGCGCAGCGGCGGGGCATCGACCATGTCGAGCACCTCGACCACCTGGACGTCGATCGCCGCGAATCCGAGCCGGGCCTCGTCACGCCGGTCGACGCGGCCCTTCACGGTGACAATGCCGTCGTCGAACAGCTTGTGGCTGATCTCCGAGAGCGTGCGCGGGAAGACGGTGACCTCGATCGACGCATCGAGGTCTTCGAGGGTGAACACCGCCATCTGGTCGCCGCGCTTGGTGTACTTGCGCGCCAGTCCGGTGATCAGGCCGCCGAGGACGAGCACGGTGCCGTCGTCTCGATCGGCCACCTCGGCGATCGGGCAGTCGACGCGGCGCCGCAGCGACGCCTCGGCGCCGGCGAGCGGATGGTCGCTCACGTACATCCCGAGCATTTCCTTCTCGAAGCGCAACCGGTCGTGCTTGTCGAACTCGATCGGCGGGATGGCGATCCGCTCGTCGAAGCCCATGTCCTCGCCGCCGATGTCGCCGAACAGGCTCATCACGCCCTGGTCGCGCTGGCGCCGACGCGTCACCGTGGTGTCGATGACCTGTTCGAATACGGCGAGCAGGCCCTTGCGCGGGTGCCCCAGCGAGTCGAAGGCCCCCGCCTTGATGAGCGACTCGACCGTCCGCTTGTTGAGCACCTGCTCGGGCACCCGCTCGACGAAATCATGGAACGACTCGAACGGGCCGTTGGCCGACCGCTCGCGGAGCAGCTGCTCGACGAGGCCCTCGCCGACGTTGCGAATTGCTGACAGCCCGAAGGGGATCGCGCCGGGGCTGGCCGGCGGCAGTTCCACGTCGGGCGGCACGTCGCCAGGAGCCAGCGCCGTGAAGTCGATGAGCGAGCGGTTGATGTCGGGGGTGAGCACCTTGATACCCGACGTGCGCGCATCGGCCAGATAGCCCGCAGCCTTGTCGAGGCGGTCCTTCACGCTGGTGAGCAGGCACGCCATGTATTCGACGGGATAGTGCGCCTTCAGGTAGGCGGTCTGGTAGGTGATCAGCCCGTAGCCGAAGGTGTGGCTCTTGTTGAAGGCGTAGTCGGCAAACTTCTCGATGACGTCGAAGAGCTGTCGGCCCATGTCGCGCCCGTAGCCGGTGCGCTCGCAGCCGTCCTCGAACGTCGCCCGCTCCTTGGCCATCAGCTCGCGCACCTTCTTGCCGCAGGCCTTTCGCAGGTTGTCGGCCTCGGCGAGCGTGTAGCCGGCGAACTTCTGCGCCACCCGCATCACGCTCTCCTGGTAGATCATCAGGCCATACGTGTCGCCGAGCACTTCCTCGGCATCGGGATGGAAGTACGTCACCTGCTGCCTGTTGTTCACGCGGTCGGCGTAGTCGTTGTGCATGTTGACGCTCATCGGGCCCGGCCGGTAGAGGGCAAGCACGGCGCTCACGTGCTCGAACGTCGTCGGGCCCATCGACCGCAGCAGGGCGCGCATCGGCGGCGACTCGAGCTGGAACACGCCCATGGTGTCGCCGCGTGAGAGCAGGGCGAACACCTTCGGATCGTCGAGCGGCACGGTGTCGATGTCGAAGCCGGGGTCTCTCGTGGCGCGCACCATCGCGACGGTGTCGGTGATGACATCGAGGTTGCGAAGCCCGAGGAAGTCCATCTTCAGCAGGCCGAGTTCCTCGACGCCGTGCATCTCGAACTGCGTGATCACCGGGGAGTTCTCGGCGCTCTGCCCCGACTCGGGCTTGCGCTGGACCGGCAGGTAGGCGGTGAGCGGCTCCTTGGTAATCACCACGGCGGCGGCATGGATGCCGTCGCTGCGCTTCAGCCCCTCGAGCCCCTTGGCGACGTCGACGACGCGCTGGACATCGGGGTCGGTGTCGTACATCGCCCGGAGTTCGCTGGCCGCCTTGTAGCCGTCGGCGTACTTCGGGTTGTGCTCGAAGCAGTAGCGCAGCGGCGTGTCGCGACCCATCACGAGCGGCGGCATGGCCTTGGCGATCTTGTCGCCGACGCCGTACGGATAGCCCAGCACCCGTGCCGCGTCGCGCACCGCGTTGCGCGCCTTGATCGTGCCGAACGTGATGATCTGGGCGACGTGGTCGCGGCCGTACTTCTCGGCGGCATAGCGGATCATCTCCTCCCGGTAGCGGGAGTCGAAGTCCATGTCGATGTCGGGCATCGAGATGCGGCTCGGATTGAGGAACCGCTCGAACAGCAGGTCGTACTTCACCGGATCGAGCTCGGTGATGCGCAGGCAGTAGGCCACGGCGCACCCGGCCGCCGAGCCGCGGCCGGGGCCGACGCGGATCCCGGACTCCTTGGCATGGCGGATGAGGTCCCAGACGATGAGGAAGTAGCTGGCGAAGCCCATCGACTTGATGATCCGCAGCTCGTCGGTGACCCGGTCGGCGACGCCGGCCGGAATGGACTGACCCCACCGCTGGCGGGCGCCCTCCCAGGTGAGGTGCTCAAGGTACTGCCCGTCGTCGATGAAGCCCTCGGGAAGCGGGAAGTCGGGCAGCTTGGGCTTGCCGAACTCGATGGCCAGGTCGGCACGCTCGGCGATCCAGAGCGTGTTGTCGCACGCCTCGGGAAGGTGCCGGAACAGGTACCGCATCTCGTTCGCCGACTTCAGGTAGTGCTCGGCGCCCTCGAACTTGAACCGGTTGGGATCGGACAGCGTCGTGCCGGTCTGCACGCACAGCAGCGCGTCATGCGCCGTGTGGTCGTCGCGGTGCACGTAGTGCGAGTCGTTCGTCGCCAGCAGCGGTGCCCCGATGCGCCGGGCGATCTCGATGAGCGACGGGTTGGTGTCGCGCTGGGCCTGCAGGCCGTGGTCCTGGATCTCGACGAAGAGGTTGTCGCGTCCGAAGATGTCCTGCAGTCGCGCCGCCTTCTCGACAGCGCCCTTCTCGTCGCCGTTCAGCAGCGACTGCAGCACGTGCCCGCCGAGGCAGCCCGTGGTGGCGATGACACCCTCGCTGTACCGCTCGAGCAACTCCCAGTCGAGGCGCGGCTTGTAGTAGTAGCCCTCGAGGTAGGCGAGGCTGGCGAGTTGGATGAGGTTGCGGTATCCCTGGTCGTTCTCGGCCAGCAGGGTGAGGTGGTAGTACTGCTTGCGGCCGCCCTCGGCCTCGCCGCCGGAGTCGTCGAGGCGGCCGCGACGCGGCGGCCGCTCGTGCCGCGAGTCGTGCGCCATATAGGCCTCGGTGCCGATGATCGGCTTGATCCCCTGACGGTGGCACTCCTTGTAGAACTCGAGCGCCCCGTACATGTTGCCGTGGTCGGTCATGCCGAGCGCCGGTTGGCCGTCTTCGACCGCACGCGCCACGAGTTCGTCGAGGCGCGCTGCGCCATCGAGCATCGAGAACTCGGTATGCACGTGAAGGTGGGTGAACGAGTCGCCCACTGGCTGGGCCCCCTTGCCGGTCGAGGATCACATGGGTGTAGTTCTGCGACCATACCCGCGACGGGCGGCCGCCGGAACCCGGCGTCGCAGACAGTGTCGTGGCAGCGCGGCGACCCGCCCCTGCGGCCGGTGGCGGCCGGCCGATGCCGTGCCGGCTCGGCGACCGTCCGGACTCAGAGATAGGTGCCGGGACGCTCGGCCGCCTCGACGACCCTGCCCGGGGGCATCCCGGCCGGCCCGCCCATGCCGGGCGGCAGCTGGCGCATCTGCTCGAGCTGCTGGCGGGCCGCCAGCTGCTGGGCGAAGAGGGTGGCCTGGATGCCGTGGAACAGGCCTTCGAGCCAGCCCACCAGCTGCGCCTGGGCAATGCGCAGCTCGGACTCGGTCGGGATGGCCTCGAACGGCAGGGCGAGCATGCGGAGCTCTTCTTGCAAGTCGGGTGAGAGCGCCTCGCCGAGCTCGACGATCGACCGCTCATAGATCTCGGCCAGCCGCTCGCGGCTCGCAGCATCGAGCGGGCTGCTGCGCACCTCGTCGAGGAGCTGCTTGACCATCGATCCGATCCGCATCACCTTCGCCGGCTCGGTGACGGTCTCGGGTGGGATCCCTGCCAGTCCGTCGGCCGCATCGACCGCGTCGTCGCCGTTGCTGTCGCTGACCGAGATGTCGTGGGCGTCGCTCATGGGTTCCTCGCTGGTGTTCGTTCTGGTGGGACCGCGGCGTGCTCGGCGGTCAGGTCGTCGTCCACAGCAAGGGTACGAGCATCTCGGCCGAAGTCAGCGACCCGTGCCGGCACACCAATTCGAAGCCGCTCGGCTCGTCGGGGTCGTCGAAGCTCACCGGCGCACGGGCCGCGATGGCGACATCGCCGAGGCGGCTGGCAACCGGCGGGCTCACCACCGGGCCGAACCAGCCCTCGTCCACCACCTCGGCGCGGGAGCGCACCCATGCAATGTCGCCGTGGCACGACTCGGCAGCGGCACGGAGCTCGTCGGCCGCACCGGGCCGGGCGTGCAGCCATCGAAAGCGCCCCTCCCCCGACTGGAATCGGGTGAGCCGCTGGACGTCGGGGTGCAGCGGCATCGTGTTGCTGCCGACGTGCACCTGCCCGTGGTCGGCGGTGATGACGAGCGTCACGCCCGACGGCAGGCGGTCGAGCACGTCGCCGACGAGGCGGTCGGCAGCGGTGAGCTCGGCGTCGTAGTGGTCGCCGAATCCGGACGCATGGGCCACCTTGTCGATGCCGTCGTAGTAGGCGTACGCAAAGCGCTCGCCGGCGGCCATGATGTCGCCCACCTCGACGGCGAGTCCCGACATCGTCCGCCAGCCCCTCGGCACCGAGCCGCGCAGGTGCGCTGCCGTGAAGGGCGTGCCCTCTAGTTCGACGCGGCTGACCACCGGCACCCGCTCACCGAGGAACGGCCGAAAGGGCTGCGCCTGCTCGGGCGCCAGCCGGCGACGCGCATCGCCGTCGGCCGTGTGCCACCGCAGCACGTTCATCACGGCGCCGCCGATGTCCATCCGATAGCCCACCAGTCCGTGCTCGCCCGGGGTCAGGCCGGTGGAGATCGAGGTGAGCGCCGTGGCGGTGGTCGAGGGCGCGACGGTGGTGATGCGCAGGGCGTCCATCGCTGCCATCGACGGGGCGAGCGAGCGTCGCGCCTGCAGCTGCTCCCAGCCGAGTCCGTCGACGACGAGCAGCACCACCCGTGGCGCGGCGGCGATCGCCGGCGGAAGCCATTCGGGCGCCGGCGCGCCGCTGGGGCGCAGCACGACGGGCACGATGCCACGGACATTGGCACCGGCATAGTCGGGCAGCACGGGATCGAGATCGCCCATGCCGGTCATCAGGCCAGTCCACCACAGCGTCGACGGCAACGCCATCCCGCCTGCCCCTGCTGCGCCTACGATGCGGCTGTGCGCGTCTCGAGCAAGGGTGACTATGCGTGTCGGGCCCTGCTCTCGCTGGCACTCCACCAACAGGCACCGGGTCCCACCTCGGTGCGCGACATCGCCGAGCGGACCGCAATTCCCCAGCCCTACCTCGAGCAGATCCTGCTGTCGCTGAAGGGTGCCGGCCTCGTGCGGTCGAAGCGCGGCGTCGGCGGCGGCTACGTGCTCGCCCGTACCCCTGCCGAGATCCGTCTCAGCGAGATCCTCTCGGCGGTCGACGGCCCGATCAGCCTCGGCGACTTCGGCGAACCGCACCAGGACGGAGCGTGCGACCACGAGGGCCAGTGCGTGCTGCTGGCGATCTGGAAGTCGGCCGGCGAGCAGATGCGCCAGATGATGGAGGCCTTCACCCTGCAGGACGTCGCCGATGCGGCCCGCGGCGACGCCACCTGGCCAGAGGCAACGGCGCCGACCAACGGCGCCGCAGTTCGACGCTGACGGCGCCGTACGCCGCAGGTCAGTCGCCGAAGCGCCCGAGGACCTCCGCCAGGTCGTCGGGCAGCGGCGAGTCGAATCGCAGTCGCTGCCCGCTGAACGGGTGGTCGAACTCGAGGGTCACGGCGTGGAGGAACGGACGCGGCATGTCGACCGCCGTGCGGACGCCTCCGTACAGGGCATCGCCGGCTACTGGATGCTCGATCGCCGCCAGGTGCACGCGGATCTGGTGCGTGCGGCCTGATTCGAGGCGGCATTCGAGCAGGCTGGCGGCGGCCGGCTCGCGGAACTCGCGCAGCACGGCGTACCTCGTCCGGCTCGGCTTGCCGTCGACCACCACCGCCATCCGCAGCGGATCGCGGTGGTCGCGTCCGACCGGGGCATCGATCACGCCGTTGGCGTTGTCGAGATGGCCCCAGGCAAGCGCGAGGTAGGTGCGTCCGACGGAGCGCCGCGCCATGGCATCGACCAGTGCCACGTAGGCGCGCTGCGACCTTGCCACGACGAGCAGGCCCGAGGTACCCACGTCGAGGCGGTGCACGATGCCGGGTCGATGCCGCTCGCCGACCACGGCCAATTCTGGGTAGCGCGCCAGCAGGCCGTTCACCAGCGTCCCGTCGCCGTGTCCCGCCGCCGGGTGCACGACAAGGCCCGCAGGCTTGTCGACGACGATGACTTCGTCGTCGGCGTGCACTACCTCGAACTGCACGGCGGCATCTGGCCCGGGCATCGACTCGCCGGGGATCAGCGACTCGTCGACCATCACCTCCTGGCCCTCGACGAGGCGCAGCTTGCCGAGGGCCACGCGTTCGCCGTCGAGCATCACGCCGCCGCACGCGATCAGCTCGGCTGCCTCGCTGCGGCTGCACTCGGCGATGAGCGCCACGATCCGGTCGAGTCGCTCGCCGGCGAGTGCTGCGGGGATCGTCTCGGTGATCATCCGATGCTCCGACCGGCATCGCCATCGCGACGGCCAGAGAGGTAGATCCACAGCAGCAGCAGGCCACCCCCGACGTTCACGGCCGTGTCGGCCACGTTGAAGATCGGGAACCACTGGAAGTCGATGAAGTCGACCACGGCACCGCGCATCCAGCCGTCGTCGCGGAAGAGTCGGTCGACGACATTTCCGAAGGCCCCGCCGGCGACGAGGCCGGTGCCGATGCCGGCGAGTCGGCTGTCGAGGCGCCTGCTCCACCAGACGACGGCCACGGCGATACCCGTCGCCACCACGCCGATCACCGGTCCAAGTCCCTGTCCGGCAGAGAACGCCATGCCCTGGTTGAACGAGAGGTTCCACTGCAGCGTCCACGCCACCGGCACCTCGCGTCCATCGCCGAGTTCACGCAGTGCCCACTCCTTGGTGAGCTGGTCGATCGCCACCACGACGACAGCCAGCGCGAGGCAGAGCCGGAGCACCGGCCTCGGGCGCGCAGCGGTCGGTCGGTCGTCGACGGTCATCGGCGGCCGAATCCGCCGACCTTCTCCTCGACGAGCACCGTCGACCACGGCAGGGCCTCGAGGCGCTCGCGCGGAATGGGTCGGCCCGACTCGACCGAGTAGCCGTAGTCGCCCGTCGTGAGGCGCTTCAGGGCGAGGTCGATCTCCTCAACGGTCTGGCGGGCCTGCGCGCTCAGCACGAGGTCGCGCTCGCGCTCGACGACGAGCGTGTCGCCCTCGCCGCCCTCGTCGCCGAACTCGACGTCGCCCATCTCGTGCGCCTCGGTGAGCTGGTGCGCCTCGTCCTCGAGCCTGGTCGCCTGGCCCACGAGGAACTCGCGCTCGCTCAGCAGCTGGTTGCGGCGAGCGGTGAGGAACTTCGCGTCGAAGTCCTTCGTGTAGGAGATGCCGTCCTTGGTGACGCCCTTCACGACTGGCTTGGGAATGGCGGGGGCCACGGGGGGCTTCTTCACGACCACCGCAGCCGGCTTCTTCGATCCCGACGTCGGCGCTGCGCCGACTGCGGCGGCAGGTGCCGACGGGATCGGCTTCGACGGGATCGGCTTGGCCGGCTGCCGTGCCGACGTGGCGGCGGGCACCTTCTTGGCGGGCACCTTCTTGGCGGGCACCTTCTTCGCCGGGACCTTCTTCGCCGGGACCTTCTTCGCCGGCGCCTTCTTGGAGGGCGCCTTCTTCGCCGGGGCCTTCTTGGAGGGGGCCTTCTTGGAGGGCGCCTTCTTGGAGGGCGCCTTCTTCGCCGGGGCC
>JBJTRF010000018.1:0-3843 GCA_046076025.1 Ilumatobacteraceae bacterium | reverse complement strand
CACGACGTGGTGCTCGTCGTCAGCCGACCCGACCGGCGGCGCGGACGGGGGAGCGAGGTGATGCCGAGCCCCGTGAAGCGGGCCGCACTCGACCTCGGGCTGCGCGTCAGCCATGAGCTGGCCGACATCGCCGGTGCCGGGGCCGAGCTGGGCATCGTCGTCGCCTACGGGCAGCTGATCCCGGCGCCGCTCCTCGAGCCGCCCGTCGGGCTCGAGATGCTGAACATCCACTTCTCGCTCCTGCCGCGGTGGCGTGGGGCAGCCCCGGTCGAGCGGGCCCTGCTCGCAGGCGACACCGAGACCGGCGTGTGCATCATGCGACTCGATGCCGGCCTCGACACAGGACCCGTGCTGGCGTCGTCGACGGAGCCCATCTCGCCGACGGACACTGCTGCGGCACTGCGCGCGCGTCTCGTCGAGCGCGGCACGTCGCTGCTGCTCGACGTCCTCGATGGCGACCTGCCAGCGGGTGTCGCGCAGCAGGGGAACGCGACGTATGCCGCCAAGGTCTCGCCGTCCGAGCTGCGCATCGACTGGCACCATTCCGTCGAGGCGATCGACCGGCTCGTGCGCCTCGGCGGCGCCTGGACCACCATCGGGGGGCACCGACTGCACGTGCTCGAGGCGGCACTCGACACGTCGGCCGGCGGCGGCTCGGTCGAGTCGCCAGTTCCTGGGATGCGGCTCGTGCGCGTGCAGCCCGAGGGACGCGGTCCTATGTCGGTCGCCGACTTCTGCAGGGGCGCCCGGCTGCAGCCGGGCGACGTGCCCTCGTGAACTCGACGGCCCGGTCGCTGGCCCTCGACTGCCTCGAGCGAATCGACCACGAGGGCGCCTACGCGAACATCCTGCTGCCGTCGATGCTCGAGCGGTCGGTCCTCGACCAGCGCGATCGCCGGTTCGCCACCGAACTGGTCTACGGCACGACGCGGCGGCGACGGGCGTGCGACGCGATGGTCGACCGGTTCGTGTCGAGCGAGCCCCCGCCGCGTCTCCGATCACTGCTGCGTCTCGGTGCGTACCAGCTCGGATTCACCGCGGTGCCCGTGCACGCTGCGGTGTCGGAGACGGTCGGGCTCGCTCCACGGCGGTCGAGGCCGTTCGTCAACGCGGTGCTCCGACGCGTCTCGTCGACGCCGATGTCCTGGTCGTCAGATGCCGAGCGGCTGAGCTATCCCGACTGGATTGCCGCCCGCCTCGTCGCCGAGTTCGGCGCCGACGACGCCCTCGGGGCGCTCGAGGCCATGGACCGTCCTGCATCGGCAACCGAGCGCGCCGACTTCTACGTGCAGGACGAGTCGTCGCAGTGGGTGGCCGACGCCGTGCCGGTAGCAGGCGGCGATCTGGTGCTCGATGCCTGCGCAGCGCCCGGCGGCAAGGCCACCGGGATCGCCCGGCGCGGCGCCAGCGTCGTCGCGTGCGACCTTCAGCAGCAGCGTGCCGGGCTGATTGCCGCGAATGTGCGGCGACTCGGCGCCGAGGGAATCTCCGTGTCGGTGGCCGACGCCACCCTCCCTCCGTTCGCCGCCGACACATTTGACAGCGTGCTGCTCGATGCGCCGTGCAGCGGTCTCGGCGCGCTGCGCCGACGTCCCGATGCCCGCTGGCGGATCACCTCAGCGTCCGTGACGGCACTGGCGGCGCTGCAGCAGTCGATGATCGACGCGCTCGGGCCGCTGGTCAGGGTGGGCGGCACGCTCGTCTACTCCGTGTGCACCCTGACCGCCGAGGAGTCGATCGACCACCGCTTCCCGCAGGGATTCGTGCCGATCGACGACGCACCGCCCAGCGGCATCTGGCGGCGATACGGCGCAGGCTGGGCGGTCCTGCCCCAGGATGGCGACACGGACGGCATGGTGCTGCTCCGCTACCGTCGAACTGCATGAGCGCAGACGGACTCCCCGCAAAGGTCCTCACGGTCAGCGACGGCGTGATCGCAGGCACGCGAACCGACACCAGCGGTGCGGCGCTCGTCGAGCTGCTGGTCCGGCACGGTTTCGAGGTGGCGGATCGGCGAGTCGTTGCCGACGGTGCCGACTCGGTCGCCGCGGCGCTGGTCGAGCTGTGCGAGGGATTCTCCGGCCTCGTCGTCTCGACCGGCGGCACGGGGTTTGCGCCGCGCGACGAGACACCCGAGGGCACACTGCGCGTGCTCGAGCGGTCGGCTCCCGGCATCGCCGAGGCGATGCGGCTCGTGAATCCGCTCGGGCGACTCTCGCGAGGCGTGGCGGGCATCCGGGGGAGGGCCGTGATCGTCAACACGCCCGGATCGCCGAAGGGCTGCGTCGAGCAACTGTCGGCGGTGATCGACGTGCTGCCGCACGCGCTCCGCCTGCTCGCCGACGAGCCGACCCCGCACTGAGCGTCGTTCGGTAGCCTCGCAGCCGTGAGTTCCCTGCCTGGCCGAGCCCTCAGCGGCGTGGTCGCATCGTTCGACGCCGAGGCCGGACTCGGCGAGATTCTCGACGACAGCGGCCGCCACTGGCCGTTTCACTGCATCGAGATTGCCGACGGATCCCGCCAGATCGCGGCGGGCACTCCCGTTCGCTTCACCGCGACGGCGCGCCTCGGGCGATATGAGGCATCGGGAGTCGCTGGCCGGTGACGGGCGCCCTGCGAGCCGCCGGCGCCGACCGCCACCATCGGATCCTCGACGTCGTCCGTGCGCTGCGGCCCGGCGAGGTGGTCAGCTATGGCGACGTAGCGGCCGACGCCGGAGTCGGCAGGCAGTCGAGACTCGTGGGACGGCTGCTCGCCACGGCCGACGACGAGTCCCTGCCGTGGTGGAGGGTGGTGAACTCGGCCGGTCGACTGGTGCCCGGGCTCGAGGCCGAGCAGGCGGCCCTGCTGCGAGGTGAGGGCGTCGACGTCGACGGCACCAGGGTTCGATGGGCCGCCTACGGCAGGTTCAGCCGGCGCCCTTGAGCTGCACGAAGGCGAGGCGGATGTTGGCGAGGGCGTCGCGCATCAGCGCGGCCTCGTCGCCGAGCCGGTCGCCGAGGCCCTCCACGAGGCAGGCCATGGCATCGATGGCCAGCACGGCCTCACCGAGGCGGGGCGGCTGGGCGCTGAGGTGGATGGCAGCGAGTTCGTAGAGCCCCATGACGTGGTTGGTCACCACGACCGAGGCGGGGACACCGCCGAGGCGCTCGCGAGCCTCGTGCAGGGCGGCGAGTGTCTCGGCACCGGCCTCGTCGGCGTACCCGTCGCCGAACTCGTCGGAATGGTCGCCGGGGTCGGCGTCGAAGGTGGTGTCGTCAGCGGCCACGACTGGTACCCTACCGAGCCGACAACTGAGGCGAAGTGGGGCGGCCCTGCCGTCCCCACCCGGCCACGGGGGCCCTGCCCCATCAGTGCGCCCGGGTCATCAACAATGCGTAGCATGCCGCTCTGGCGGTGTGCCCCGTGGTGTGCGGTGGCTTCGCATCGCTCGACACAGGAGGGGACACACCCATTGCACAGGAGTGAGCAGCCATAGCACCGCCGCAGCCGCAGGAGCACCGCTACAACGAGCGCATTCGCGCCCGTGAAGTGCGTCTCATCGACCCCGACGGCCAACAGCTCGGCATCAGGCCGCTGCCGGAGGCGCTCACCATGGCGCGCCAGCTCGACCTCGATCTCGTCGAGGTAGCCCCGCTGGCCATCCCGCCGGTGTGCCGAATCATGGACTACGGCAAGTTCCGCTACGAGGAAAGCCAGAAGGCCAAGGAGTCGCGCAAGAAGACCATCCAGGTGTCGATCAAGGAAGTGAAGTTCCGTCCGAAGATCGGCAAGGGCGACTTCGACACCAAGGTGCGGCACATGCAGGAGTTCCTCTCCGAGGGCCACAAGGTGAAGGTGACC
>JBJTRF010000017.1:0-5274 GCA_046076025.1 Ilumatobacteraceae bacterium | reverse complement strand
CTCCACACGCACGACTCCGACAGCACCATACACTATCTCCACGCGATGGCTGCGATGGTGCTGGCCGAGCCCGGCCTGCTGCCGCACGCCAACGCCGGCGCGCTGCCCGAGAACGAGCTGCGCCTGCTCGCCGATGTCGCGCCCAGCCAGGGGATGATGCTCGAGACGCTGCGCGGCGACCTCGCCTGCCATCGCGGCGCGCCCGACAAGACGCCCGAGCGGCGACTCGCCACGCTCGAGGCAGCGGGCCGCGCCGGCGTGCCGTTCACCACGGGCATCCTCGTCGGCATCGGCGAGACCCGCGCCGACCGCCTTGAGGCGCTGGAGGCAATCGCCGAATCGCACGGCCGGCACGGCCACGTGCAGGAGGTGATCGTGCAGAACTTCCTGCCCAAGCCGGGCACGGCAATGCACGATGCTGCGCCGTGCGACCCTGTTGAGTTCCTCTGGTCGATCGCTGCTGCGCGCGTGCTGCTGCCGCCGGAGATCCACCTCCAGGCGCCGCCGAACCTCAGTGACGACTTTGGCGAACTGCTCGACGCGGGCATCGACGACTGGGGCGGCGTGTCGCCGGTGACGCTCGACCATGTCAACCCCGAGCGGCCGTGGCCGGCACTCGACCGCCTGCGCGAGGTCACCGAGGGCCGGGGCTTCGCCCTTGCGCCGCGGCTGACCGTCTATTCCGAGTTCGCGAACCGTCCGGCGCAGTGGCTCCGCGAGGGCGTGCGCTTCGCCGTGCTCGACCGCAGCGATGCCGAGGGCCTGGCCCGCGACGATCCGGGCGCGGTGTGGCCCGAGCGCGTCACGGCTGCCGACGTGGTGCGCGACGGCGCAGAGGTGGTGCTCGTCGGGCACCGCAGCACCCAGTGGTACTCGGGTGCCGACACGGCCGCCCCGGTGCTGCTGCCGGCGCCCGAGCGGGCCGTGGGCGGCAGGGTTGCCGAGGTGCTCGCCGGCGTCGAGATGGGACACGAGCCCGGGATCGACGAACTGGTGGCGCTGTTCGGGGCCCGCGGTCCCGAGGTGACGGCCGTTGCGGCGGTGGCCGACCGACTGCGCGTCGAGGCAGTCGGGGACACCATCACGTGGGTGCACAACCGCAACATCAACTACACGAACGTGTGCACCTTCAAGTGCCGGTTCTGCGGATTCTCGAAGGGCCCGCTGAGCCTCAACCTGCGCGGCACACCGTACCTGCTCACCCTCGACGACATCGCCCAGCGCGCCAGCGAGGCGTGGCAGCTGGGTGCCACCGAGGTGACGCTGCAGGGCGGCATCCATCCCAGCTTCGACGGCGACTACTACGTCGACGTGGCGCGTGCGGTGAAAGACGCGGTGCCCGACATGCACGTGCACGGGTTCACGGCGCTCGAGGTGACAGAGGGGGCGCGTCGCCTCGGCGAGGACCTGCACTCGTACCTGCGGCGGCTCAAGGACGCCGGGCTTGCGTCGCTGCCCGGCACCGCCGCAGAGATCCTCGACGACGAGGTGCGCGCAGTGCTGTGCCCCGACAAGATCACCACCGACGAGTGGCTCGACTGCCACGCCGCAGCGCACGACGTGGGACTGCGCAGCAACATCACCATCATGTTCGGCTCGATCGAGCATCCCCTCAGCTGGGCGCGTCACATCGTTCGCACCCGTGCGCTGCAGAAGGCTTCCGGCGGCTTCACCGAGTTCGTCGGCCTGCCGTTCGTGCACATGGCATCACCGATCTACCTGCAGCGGGCGGCGCGTCGCGGGCCGACGTTCCGCGAGACGCTGCTGATGCACGCCGTCGCCCGCATCGCGTACCGGGAACTGATCGACAACGTGCAGCTCAGCTGGGTGAAGGTGGGCGAGACGGCGGCGTTGCAGCTGCTGCAGGCGGGCTGCAACGACCTCGGCGGCACGCTGATGGACGAGAACATCTCTCGCGCGGCCGGCGCCGCGCATGGCCAGGCGATGACGGAGGAACGATTTGCGGCGCTCGTCGCGCCGCTCGGACGTCGGCTGCACCAGCGCAGCACGCTGTACGACCTCGTCGACGCGCCGCGTCGCTGAGCCCGTGTGTCGCTGAGCCCGTGTGTCGTAGGCGCTCAGAGAGCGAGGACCTCCACCCGGCAGCGGAGGCCGGGGGCTCTCGACAGGCGTGCGTCGGCCGTGACGAGCGAACAGTCGAGCGTCTCGGCGAGCGCGACGTAGGCGGCGTCGTACGGCGTGACGTTGGCGCGTAGGTCGTATGCACGGATCATCAGAGCGCCTGTCGGGAAGCGACCGATCGGCAGCGCCAGCAGGTCGTCGATTGCTGCCCGGAACCTTCGTGCGGTGAGGTCGCCAGCCCGCCATCGTCGGCGAAGGACGGCAACTGTTTCGACGTCAACGAGGTCGGGAGCAGCGAGGCGTGTGGACTGCGCCACGCGGGATCGTGCCAGTTGCCCGGCGTGACCGTCGTCGCCGACGAGATTTGCCAGCACCGATGCGTCGAGGACGATCAACTCGGTCCGCGCTCCTCGTCGAGATCGCGTACGGCGGTGTCGAATCCCACCGTGCCACCCCGACGGCGTTCGATCCGATCGAGCACCTCGTGGATGGTCGGCGTGCTCGCCAGTCGGGCGAGCTCGCTCGCGAGATATTGCTGTAGCGACTTGCCCTCGGCCTCGGCACGTCGCTGCAGGCTCGCGTGGACATCGTCGGGAACATCACGGACCAGCACATTGGGCATGCTTGCATTCTGCTAGCAATCCTGCTGGTCGGCAACCTGCGCGGCGGGAGGCCGACGGGGCGGCGGGTTGTTGTACGCTGTACAAGACAGCGTCGGACGCCGGCCCGCACGCTGCGGCACGGAGGAGGGCACGATGGCGACGGCACCCGCCCCCTCGCCCGATGCCGCACCACGGCCGCTCAGGGTGGCGATCGCCGGCTTCCTGCACGAGGCGAACTCGCTGGCCGACATCACCACCCGGTCGGCCGCCGTCGACCACTCGGCGATGCCGGGCTCGCTGGCGTCGTCGGCGGAGTCGTCGGGCGCAGTGGCCCGCCTGCGCGAGCTGTGCGGCGCGTCGGTCGAGATCGTGGCACTGCCGGTGTGGGACTTCGGCGCTGCCGGGCCGATCGCCGCCGCCGACTTCGAGTTCGTGCTCGGCCACGTCGTCGACGCACTGCGCGCCGCCGGCCCGGTGGACGCCGTCATCGTGCCCGGCCACGGGGCGGGTCGCACCACCGCCGATCTCGATCCAGATGCCGCGTTCCTCACCGCGATACGCGAGGTTGTCGGCGACGACGTGCCTGTGGTCGTCGTGCTCGACTTCCATGCCAACGTCTCGTCGGCGATGTGTGCCGCGGCCGACGTGATCATCGGCTACCGCACCAATCCGCACGTTGACGTCGTCGACCGCCTGCGCGAGGCCGCCGAGCACGTCGTGCGACTGCTCCATGGCGAATGCCGCGACAGCCACCGCGAGGGCTGCCACGATGGCCGCCACGGAGGGCACTGCGTCGGGCGCACGGTCATCGCCCGCTGCGCGGTGCCGATGGTGCTGCCGCAGATCGCGCAGCTCACCACTCGCGGCGAGACCCTGCACGAGGTGATGGCACTGGCCGAGGCAGCGATCGTGCCGCCCGTTCGAAACGTGTCGGTGTTCGGCGGCTTCTCCCTCGCCGACGTGCCCGACTGCGGGCTCACGATCGTCGTGACCGCCGACGAGGGCGCCGAAGCGGTTGCGGCATCGACCGCCGAGCAGATCGCGGCGGCAGCATGGGCACGTCGCAACCGGTATCGGCTCACCGTGGTGCCGCTCGCCGATGCGGTGAGCCGCGCCGCGGCGGCTGCGGCGGGTGACACACCACCGGTGATCCTCGCCGACACGTCCGACAATCCGGGCGGTGGCGCGCCGGCGATCGCCACCTTCATCCTTGCCGCGCTGCATGCGGCGCGGGTGCGCGGCGTGGTGATGGGACTGCAGTGCGATGCGGCAGTGGTCGACGCTGCCTGGGTCGCCGGTGTCGGGGCGCGCATCGAGGCGCGGTTCAATGAGGGCAGCGACCGCCCGCTGGCACCGCCGTTCACCGCGCACGCAACGGTGCTCGCGCTGGCCGACGGCGAATTCGTGCCGTCGCGCGGCGTGTACGCAGGTGCCGTGCGCCGCCCGGGCCGCTGCTGCGCGCTCGACATCGACGAGGTGTGGGCGTCCGGCACCGGCGCGGCGACTGGCCCGACGACATCGACGACATCAACGGCATCGACATGAGAGGGGCATCGACATGACGCGCCGAGTACGCCGGGTGGCCGGCCAGGGCGAGGGGCGCACGCGCGGCGTGCGCGCCGAGGTGCCCATCACGCAGGGCCTGATCGTCGAGACGGCATTCCGCCTGATCGACGAGCGCGGCACCGAGGGATTCAGCATGCGGTCGCTGGCGACCGAGCTGGGCGTGTTCCCCGCCACGCTGTACTGGCACGTGGGGGATCGGGCACAGCTGCTTGGTCTCGTCGAGCAGCAGTGGATTGCGGGCGTGGCGCTTCCCAACGAGGCCGACTGGCGCGAGTGGATGCGCCAGCTCGGGCGCAACTACCGGCGTCACGCGCACCGGCATCCGAACGTGGCGCGCCTGATGAGCGTCGAGCGGGCACGCAACACCGACAACCTCGCCGTGCCCGATGCCGTCATCGGCACGATCGCCGGCCTCGGCCTCGGCGACGACCTCGTGCACGCCTACAACGCCGTGGTCGGCGCCGTGCAGGGCTTCGTCGTCATCGAGTTGGCACGGGTGGGCGAGCCCGGGCCCGAGGTCGTCGCGGCCACCGAGGCCGACCTGCGTGCCCTCGACCCGGCCAGGTTCCCGAACGTCACCGGGCACTTCGAGCACCTGGCCAACCGGGCGCTGTCGGTGCGGTGGAACGACACCGATCCGACGCTTCCCGACGAGAGCTTCGAGTTCCTGCTCGACCTGCTGATCGACGGCCTCGAGCGACGGGCGAGGCGGCGCTGACCACGGGTGCCTGCGACGCCGGGCGTCGAGGCGCCGATTGCTACAGCGACGACACGTCGCGGGCGTGCCGCTTCTGCACTGCATCGCCGATGAGCGTCAGCGACAGCACGGTGAAGAACAGTGCCCCGCCGGGAATGAGCACCGGATAGAGGCTGTCGGTGATCTTCGGCTTGCCGGCGGCGATCATCGAACCCCACGTGCTGGTCGGCGGCGCGACCGACAGGTTGAGATAGGCGAGGCCGCCCTCGGCGACGACGGCGCCCGCTACGGCGACAATCATCATCGACAGCAGCGTCGGCACCACGT
>JBJTRF010000016.1:0-10691 GCA_046076025.1 Ilumatobacteraceae bacterium | reverse complement strand
TGCGCTCGGGCGACTCGGCGCCGGTGCTCCGGCACGCAGTCGGCTGCGCAGGCGAGGTCAGCGGCGCGGCGCCTGCGGCCAGCCCCCGGGCTCGCCGTTCATGCCGCTGTTCGGTCGTGCGGCAGCGAGCAACTCGTGGACGATCGGCCCGATCGATGCGGGGTCGTCGACCGGAGCGTGACGCGGCCCGCGCACCCAGCCCTCCGCAACGGCAAGCACCTGTCCGCTCGCCTCGAACACGCGACCCGATACGCCGGCTGACTCCTCGCTGGCCAACCACGTGACGATCGGGGCGATCCAGCGCGGCGAGCGCGCCTCGCGCTCCTCGTCGGTCTCCGGTGCCGGCCCGAGGCCCTCGGTCATCCGCGTCAGCGCCACCGGGCCGACGGCGTTGACGGTGACGTTGTACCGCGACAGTTCGAGAGCGGCGATGTTGGTGAATGCGGCGATACCTGCCTTCGCCGCGCCGTAGTTGGTCTGGCCGGGGTTGCCGTAGATGCCGCTCACCGACGTGGTGTTGATGATGCGGCCCGACACGGCCTTGCCGGCCTTGTGCTGCTCGCGCCAGTAGGCGGCGGCCCAGCGACTGGGCGCGAACGTTCCCTTGAGGTGCACGTCGATGACGGCGTCCCATTCCTCCTCGGTCATGTTCACCAGCACGCGATCGCGCAGGATTCCGGCGTTGTTCACGACCGCGTGCAGGTCGCCGAAGGCCTCGATCGCCGAGTTCACCAGGCGCTGTGCGCCCTCCCACGACGAGACGCTGTCGCCGTTGGACACCGCCTCGCCGCCCATGTCGCGGATCTCGCGCGCCACCTGCTCTGCGGGCGACAGGTCGCCGCCGGTGCCGTCGACGTTGCCGCCGAGATCGTTCACCACGACCTTCGCGCCGTGGGCGGCGAGCATCAGCGCGTGCTCGCGGCCGATGCCGCGGCCAGCGCCGGTGACGATGGCAATGCGCCCTTCGCAGAGTCTGCTCATGTGGGTCTCCTCCTCGGGATCAGGACGATCATAAAGTGGCGGCGGTGTGCGACTGCGAGCCGACCCGGCGTGATCTCCTTCGCAGCGCCGCCGTCGGAGGTGCGGCGGTCGCCGCCGGCATCGTCGCCGTCGGCACTGCGGCGGCCGCCACCGCCGGCCGTGGTCCGGCTGCGGCGATCGGACCCGGCGCGCCGGTCAGCGGCGCTGCCGCAGTTGCTGCCACTGCGACTGCCACCACCGCTGCCAGCCCCGTCTCCGTGATGCCGGGACTGTCGATCCTGCCGCGCGACGCGTGGGGAGCCGACCTTCCCCCCACGGGCGACATCGCCCGCGAGACCACCCGCTTCCTCCTCGTCCACCACACCGCCTCGCCCAACTCGTACCGCTCTGCCCGCGATGTCATCCGCAGCGCCTACGCATTTCAGACCGGACCCGCCAAGGGGTGGCCTGATGTCTGCTACGGGTTCTTCATCGGCCGCGACGGCGACGTCTGGGAGGGTCGCGCCGGCGCCCTCACGCGGCCGGTCCGCGCCGACGCCACCGGCGGCAACCAGGGATGGGCGCAACTGGTGTGCCTGCTCGGCGACTTCACCTCGGCCGTGCCCACGCAGGCGGCGCTCACCGCGCTCTCCAAGGTGTTGGCGTGGCTCGCCGGTCGCGACCTCGTGCCGCTGGCCGACGGTGCCACCACCAGCTTCGTGAGCCGCGGCTCGAATCGCTGGCCGGCAGGCACGGTGGTCACCACTCCCACGGTTGCCGCGCACCGCGACATGTCGTACACCGCGTGCCCCGGTGACGCCCTCTACCCGCTGATGCCCGATGTTCGCAGAAGGGCCCGGCTCCAGGCCGAGGCATGGCGGAGTGTCATCCGTCCGGCGGTGCGGCTCGACGACTGACGCGCGACGCCGCTCCCCTAGCCTGCGGCCATGGGTTCGGCGACGATCGACTCGGCGATGGTCGACGCAGTGATTGACGCAGTGATCGTCGGGGGCGGCCCGTCGGGTGCCGCTGCGGCCATCACGCTCGCGAGGGCCGGTCGATCCGTCGTCGTCATCGACAAGGCGGCCTTTCCCCGCGACAAGTGCTGCGGCGACGGCCTCACCACGCTGGCAGTGCGCGAGCTGGCGCCACTCGGCCTCGATCCGTCGGCGATTCCCAACTGGCGGGCCGTACGCGACGTGTGGCTCCGCTCGCCGTCGGGACGCGAGGTGCACCTCCGGATGCCTGAGGGCGGCACCTTCGCCGCGACCGCACCCCGGGCAGAGCTCGATGCGGCACTGTTCGAGCTCGCCCGCCGTGCGGGTGCCACGACGATCGAGCGATCCGCCGTGGTGGGCGTCGACGACCGCCGCGACCACGTGGTGGTCACGGTCGACGACGGCAGCGGCGGACGCACCGAGATCGCTGCCCGATTCGTCGTCGCCGCCGACGGGATGTGGTCGCCCACGCGCAAGCTGCTCGGGCTCGGCGAGCAGGGCTACCTCGGCGAGTGGCATGCCGTCCGCCAGTACGCGAGCGGCGTCAGCGGCCCGGCCGCCGACCAGTTGCACGTCTGGTTCGAGCCCGATCTCCTGCCCGGCTACGCATGGAGCTTCCCGCTGCCCGGCGGACGCGTCAACCTCGGCTACGGCGTGCCGCGCTCCAGCGCCCGCCGCGGGGCCGACCTGCGCGCCGAATGGGCCACGCTGCTGACGCGGTCGCACATCGCTGCGGCGCTCGGACCCGACGTGGTGCTCGAGGGGCGGCATGCCGCGTGGCCCATCCCGGCGGCAGTCGACCGGGTCGTGCTGGCCAGCGGCCGAGTGCTGTTCGTCGGCGACGCCGCACGGGCCACCGACGTCATGACCGGCGAGGGCATCGGCCAGGCACTGCTCACCGGCCGCCTCGCCGCCGAGGCCATCGAGCACGGAATCGCCCGCCGCATGTCCGATGCAGCATCCGTCGCCCGGGCGTACGAGCGGACGGTGCGCCGGGAACTCGTCGCCGACCACCGGATGTCGACGGTGCTCAACAGGATGCTGGCCAGGCCGCTGCTGGCGCGCGGCGCCGTGCGCGTGGTCGGGCTCAGCGACTTCACCCGACGCAACTTCGTGCGCTGGATGTTCGAGGACGAGCCGCGTGCCGTCGCCCTCACACCCCGCCGCTGGCACCGACACTTCCTCCGCCAGCCCGCGCCGCTGCCCTGATTCGGCGGTACCCGGCGGTGCAGGCCGGCCGACACCGGCGAGGCGCCCCGCCGGCGGGTACCGTCGGTCGCATGGCACTGCGCACACGTCTTACCGACATGCTCGGCATCGAGCATCCCGTGATGCTCGCCGGGATGGGCGGCGTCAGCTATCACCGTCTCGTCGCTGCGGTCAGCGCCGCCGGCGGCATCGGCACGCTCGGAGCCAGCACGATGTCCACCGATGAACTGCCGGTCGAGATGCGCCTCGTGCGCGACGCCACCGATCGGCCGTTCGGCGTCGATCTCCTCACCGCCGTTCCCGGTCAGCTCGAACGCGGCATCACCAGCATCATCGAGGGCGGGGCGTCGCTCTTCGTCGCCGGACTCGGGGTGCCGCGCGAGGCGATCGACGAGCTCCACCGCCACAACGTGATCGTGGGCAGCATGTGCGGCAAGGTGCGCCATGCAGTCGCCGCTGTGGCGAGCGGCGTCGACCTGGTCATCGCGCAGGGAACCGAGGGCGGCGGTCACACCGGCACCGTTGCCACGATGAGCCTCGTGCCGCAGGTCGTCGATGCCGTCGGCTCGTCGGTGCCGGTGGTCGCTGCCGGCGGCCTGTTCGATGGTCGGGGCCTCGCCGCAGCCCTTGCCCTCGGTGCCGATGGCGTGTGGCTCGGGACGCGCTTCATCGCCACCCCCGAGGCCCGCGCCGTGCGCGGCTACAAGGAGGCACTGCTCGGCCTTCCCGAGGACGGCACGGTGATCAGCCGCGCGTACACGGGCAAGACATGCCGCGTCGTGCGCACCGAGTGGACGAACTACTTCGAGCAGCACCCCGAGGAACTCGAGCCGTTTCCGGCACAGGCCGTGGCATCAATGCGCGCCGGCGTCAACCACCTCGGCGCTCCCGACGGCACCGAGGTCGATGCTGCACGCGAGTTCATGCCGTGCGGCCAGGGCGTGGGCGCCATCGACGCGCTCGTGCCCGCAGGCGACCTCGTCGCCGCCCTCGTCGCCGAGGCAGAACGGGCGATCGAGCAGATGTCGGCGGTGCGCCGGTGAGCCCCGCCAGCGCGGTCGACGCGCACGTCGGGCGAGTGTGGGCCGACGACATCGTTCCCGCCATCGTCGACTACATCGCCATTCCCTGCGTCTCAGAGGCATTCGACCCCCAGTGGCGCGAGCACGGACATCTCGACGCTGCCGTCGAACTCGTGCGCAACTGGTGCGCGCGGCGTCGCATCGAAGGACTCAGTGTCGAGGTGTGCGAACTGGAGGGCCGCACGCCGATCATCCTCTGCGAGGTGCCGGCCTTCGGGGGCGGCCCAGCCGGCGACACGGTCCTGCTCTACGGCCACCTCGACAAGCAGCCGGAGATGACCGGTTGGCGCGCCGGGCTCGGGCCGTGGACACCGGTCATCGAGGGCGACCGCCTGTACGGCCGGGGCGGCGCCGACGACGGCTACGCAGCCTTCGCATCGCTGCTCGCCATCGAGGCTGCGCAGCTCGCCGGCATTCCGCATGCCCGCTGCCTCGTGCTCATCGAGGCCAGCGAGGAAAGCGGCAGCCCCGACCTGCCCGCGCACCTCGACGCGCTCGCCCACCGGCTGGGCTCCCCCTCGCTGGTGCTGTGCCTCGACTCCGGCTGCCTCGACTACGAGCGACTGTGGGTCACCACGTCGCTGCGCGGACTCGTCGGGGGCACGCTGCGCGTCGACATCCTCGACGAGGGCGTGCACTCGGGCGAGGCCAGCGGCGTCGTCCCCTCGTCGTTCCGCATCGCCCGCCACCTGCTCGAGCGCATCGAGGACAGCACCACCGGGCGGATCCTGCTCGACGATCTCCACGTCGACGTACCGGCCGACCGGCGGGCGCAGGCCGGGCGCACCGCCGACGACTTCGACATCGCCACCCACTTCCCGTTCGTCGAGGGTGCCAGGCCAGCGATCGCCGATCCGGCCGAGATGCTGCTGGCTCGCACTTGGTGGCCGGCACTGTCGATCACGGGGGCGGACGGCCTGCCGGCCACGGCGTCGGCCGGCAACGTGCTGCGGCCGCACACGGCACTGCGGCTCAGCATGCGGATCCCGCCCACGTGCGACCACGCCGCCGCACTCGAGGCAGTCAGGGACGCCCTCACCGCCGAGCCGCCATACGGCGCCACGGTGCGCTTCACCGACTCGCAGTCGGGGCCCGGCTGGAACGCTCCCTCGTTCGAGCCGTGGCTCGAGGCCGCGCTCAACGAGGCCAGCATCGCTGCGTTCGGCGCGCCGCATGCGGCGTTCGGAGAGGGCGGGTCGATCCCGTTCATGGGAATGCTCGGCGAGATGTTCCCGTCGGCGCAGTTCGTGATCACCGGCGTCCTCGGTCCGGGCGCGAACGCCCACGGTCCGAACGAGTACCTCCACCTGCCCACCGCGCAGCGGCTCACATCGTGCCTTGCCTCGCTGCTCGGCGCGCATGCGCGGCGGTCGGCGGCGTGAGGCTGCTGCGCGAGAACGCCGACCTGCGCTGGCTCTTCCTCGCCCAGGTGGTGTCGTTCCTCGGCGACTGGTTCACGTTCGTCGCCATCGCCGCGATGGTGCTCGATGCCACGGGCAGCGAGTTCCTCGTCGCCGTCGCATACGTCTCGTTCTCGCTGCCGTCGTTCCTCGCCTCGCCGATCGCCGGCTCGCTAGCCGATCGCTTCGACCGGCGGCGGCTCCTGCTGGCGGTGTCTGCGCTGCAGGCAGTGGCGGCGCTCGGACTGCTGACGGCATCGAACGACCGCGTGTGGCCACTCTTCCTGTTCCAGGGCCTCATCAGCTCGCTCGCCGCAGTCGTGAAGCCGGCGATCGATGCCGGCGTGCCGAACCTGGCCACCTCGCCCGATGAACTGCGCCGCGCCAACGCCATGTTCGGCAGCATGTGGGGGGTGATGCTGGCTGTCGGCGCCGGCATCGGCGGCGTGTTCAGCCAGGCGTTCGGCAGGCAGGCGGCATTCATCGCCGATGCCGTCACCTTCGTGGTGGCACTCGCCCTGTTCTCGCTGGTGCGGCGTCCGATGCAGGAGCCGCAGCATCACGCCGACCGGCCGCCGGTCAGGCCGATAGCCGACATGCGCGAGGCCATCCGGTATGCGCGCCGCGACCGCGTGGTGATGTCGCTCGTCGGCTCGAAGGCAACGTTCGCCATCGGCGCCGGCACGGTCAGCCAGTTGCCGGTGCTGGCACGCGACGCCTTCGGATGGGGCGACGTGGGCACCGGCCTCTTGATGGGCGCTCGCGGCGTCGGCGTCGGTCTCGGGCCGCTCATCGCTGCCAGGTTCACCAAGGGCCGACTGTCGCGGGTGCTGCGAGTCTGCGGCATCGCCGGCGTCGCCTACAGCGCGTTCTACCTCGGCGCGGCGTGGGTGCCGCTGCTGCCGGTCGCAGCCCTGTTCATCGCGCTCGGCCACCTCGGTGGCGGATCGCAGTGGACGCTCAGCAGTTTCGGCCTGCAGGTGCGCACGCCCGACGCCATCCGCGGGCGTGTCATGGCGGGCGACTTCGCGATGGTCACCCTCGTCATCAGCATCACCAGCCTGCTGGCCGGATGGCTGTCCGAAGCGGTCGGCGCGCAGTGGACCATCACCGTGTCGGCCTGTGCTGCCGGCCTTGCAGGCGGCATCTACCTCGTCGTCACCACGCCGGTGGCGCGGCAACTCGAGGCCGAGCACGCCGCCGCTGCCGCACTTGCCGCATCGACCGACGACGCCCGAAGCTGATCCTGCCGACGCGAGGCAGCGTCAGTTGCTGGGGCGCATCAGCGACCGGTCGAGCCTGATCGGCAGTTCGGCGCGGATGCGGTCGTCGATCTCGTCGGAGACGTGGTCGGGGAAGTGCGTCGCCAGCACGTCGCGCACCTTCGCCGCAGCGCGGTCGAGCACCTTCGGCCGTCCGACCTCGGCCCACTCCTTGGGGCTGAGGCGGTCGCAGATCGCCGGGTAGATGTACTCGGTCTGCATGATCTCGAGCGTCTGCTTGCTGCCGAGATAGTGGCCGGGACCGCCGACGACGGCGTCGCGCATGACGCTGATGGACAGCGTCTCGTCGTTGACGTCGATGCCGCGGATCGTTCGCTGGCAGGCGCCGATGGTGTCGTTGTCGAGCACGACGCCCTCGAGCGAGAAGCCCAGCAGACTGCCGTGCATGCCGGCCGCCTCGTAGATGAGGTTGGCCCCTGCGTTGCCGACGAGTGCGTGGTTGTAGCCCTTCTCGGCACCGGACTGGTAGTCGGGCATCTTGGCGTCGGCGATACCCGACGACGTGCCGCCGGTGAGGTCGTAGTAGTGGGCCATCTGCGCGCACGCCGACGACAGCAGTGCCTGTTCCGGACTGCCGCCCGACATGGCGCCCGAGCGCAGGTCGCTGACGAACGGCCACAGCCCGAAGATCGCCGGATGGCCCGGCACGATCGCGTTCACATAGGCGAGTCCGGCAAGCACCTCGGCCACTTCCTGCACGAGTGCCCCGGCAAGTGCCGCCGGCGCCGTGGCACCGGCCTGCCCTGCGGACAGCAGCAGCACCGGCATGCCGCCGCGCACTGCGACCTCGAGGCAGCGGCACGCGTCGGCCGCGAACTTCAGCGGCGGCACGACGAAGCAGTTCGACTGGCTGACGAACGGCCGCTCGCGCCACTGCTTCTCGCCACCGGCGATGTGGTGCAGCATCTGCAGCGACTTCTCGAGGTGGGTGGGATGGACCCACGACGTCCCGACGTGCTTGGTGGTTCCCGACACGCTGAGGTAGCACGTGTTGATATCCATCTCCTCGGGATCGGGGAGGTCTCGAGGCACGACGGTGCGCTGGTAGAAGTGAATGTGCTCCATCGTGTCGACGAGGCGCGCGATGTCGTAGCAGTCCTGCGCCTGCGACTCGCGGTACTCGCCGGTGACCGGGTCTACGACGTAGACGGCCGCACCTGCGGTGCCGTAGTACACCTTCTTGCCCCACGGCTCCATGTCGTGACGGGGGTCCTGGCCGTACAGCGGGAAGTGGCGTCCCGCCATGGCCAGTGTCTCGTCGATGAGCGAACGGGGGAAGCAGAGCCGGCCCTCCGGCGAGATCCAGCAGCCCTTGGCCGTCAGCAGTTCGACGCACGACGGGATCGCGTCGGCGAGGCCGATGTGCTCGAGCACGTCGAGTGCCGCCTCGTGCACTCGCACCACCTCGGCATCAGTGAGCACCTTGTAGCGGCCGCTCTCCATGCCCGGATTGACCGGCCTGATCTCGTTGGCGAGCGGCGCAGCGCGCAGCGCGCGACGGGCCTGGCGTCCGCCTCGCCGGTTAGCGGGGGGTGCTGCGGTGTCGGTCATCGGTCCTCCTCGATCGGGCCTGCTGAGGTGACAGTCTCTCATGTCCTGTCGACGCCGTGGAGGTCGACATCCGGAAACTGCTCACGTTTTCGCGAACGCACCTCACGCTTCCATGAATTTCCCTCATGTATCGTGCCGGTGTGGAGCCGCTCCCGCCCATGGCCGCCCTGCGGGCCTTCGACGCCGTCGCCCGGCACCTCAGCTTTCGCGCCGCTGCCGGCGAGCTGCGCGTGACGCAGTCGGCCGTCAGCCACCAGATCGCCGAGCTCGAGCGCCGGCTGGGCGTCGAGCTGTTCGAGCGCACCGGCCGACGAGTCGCCCTCACGTCGCAGGGATCGCTCTACCAGCCGTACGTGCGCGACGCGTTCGAGCGGCTCGCCGCCGGCACCGCGCTCGTGACGATGGGCGCGCCCACCCGAGAGCTCGACGTGCAGGTCTACGTGACGGTCGCCGTGCGATGGCTGATTCCCCGTCTGCACTCCTTCACCGACCAGCATCCCGGCATCAGGGTCCGCCTCAACACCAGCCAGCTCGACTGGGACTTCGACGACGGCGAGAGCGACGTCGCCATCGTGTGCACGTCGCAGCCGACCCCCGACGGCCACCACGCGACGCACCTCTTCGACACGGCCCTCGTGGCAGTGTGCGCCCCTTCGGTGGCCGCCCGCGCCGCCGGGGGCTCGCTGCCATTCGTTCGCCTCTACACGGCACCCGACGAGTGCGACGGCTGGCGTGCCGCCGCGGGGCTCGCCGATGCCCCCTCCAGCACGATGAGCGTCGACTCGTACCTGCTCGCCATCGAGTCGGCCATCGACGGTCAGGGCGTGGCGGTGGTGCCCGAGTTCCTCGTCGCCGCCGACCTCCGCTCGGGCCGGCTCGCTGCACCGTTCGACACGTCGATCCCCCAGGCACGGCGGTGGTTCATGGTCTGCCGCACCGAACGCGCCGAGCAGTCGTCGGTGATCGCCTTCCGCGACTGGCTGCTCGCCCAGCGGCCCTGAGCCGACGAGCGCCCATCAGTAGTGCGGCGGGGTGATGACCCACAGCACCTTGGTGGGCACGCGGCCGCGGTTGAGGCAGCGGTGCGGCTCGGTGCTGGGGAAGGCGAAACTGTCGCCCTTCGACAGCACGAAGTGGCGCTCGCCCACCCAGAGGTCGAGCGTGCCCTCCATCACCAGGCCGGCCTCGGCGCCCTCGTGCGTGTAGAACTCGCTGTCGGCACCGGGCCGGATGGTGCTGATCAGCACCTCGAGCGGGCCAGACAGGTTGGGCGAGAGCAGTTCCTCGGTGATGCCGAGCCCGGTGAAGGTGAGATTGCGCCGGTTCGCCGCCCTGACGATGATGTCTCGCTCGTCGTCGGGACCCGGCGCCGCAGCGTGGAAGAACCAGTTCATGTGCACGCCGAGCGCATCGGCGATGAGTTTCAGCACGCCGATGGGCAGCCGCGACACGTCGCGCTCGATCTGGCTCAGGTAGCTCACCGAGATGCCGACCGCCGTGGCGACGTCGCTGAGCGTGCGGCCCTGTGCCCTGCGCAGTTCGCGGATGCGACCGCCGATCTGGGCTCCGTCGACGTCGGCCAGTTCGGCCGCGTCGGCATCGGCCGACGTCGCCTCCCTCGCCGAACTCAGCGCCCTGATGGCCATGGCCTCAGTCTGCCCTATGCCCGAGTGCGCTCACTCTTCGGATCGTAGAACGGGGCCATCGACACCCGGGCCGGCACCCGCTCGCCGGCGATCTCGATCTCGTACGAGCCGCCCAGGACCCAGTCGCGATCGGCAGGCGCACCGCCGTTCGAGACATACCCCATGCCGATGGCAGCACCGACCGTGTGGCCGAACATCCCCGACGTGATGCGCCCGACGAGCACGCCGTCGCGCCAGATCGGCTCGTTGTGATACACGAGGCGCTGGTCGTCGAGCAGGGCGAACTGGGCGAGGCGTTGCGTCACCGGCGCCGACTTGGCCGCAAGCAGGGCCTCGCGGCCGATGAAGCCGCCCGGCTTGTCCCATGCCACGCAGAAGGCGAGCCCTGCCTCGATCGGGTTCTCGTCGGGCGAGATGTCGTGTCCCCAGTGCCGGTAGCCCTTCTCGATCCGGCACGCGGCCATCGCGTGGAATCCGGCGTGGCGCAGGCCGTGCCCGGACCCGGCCTCGAATAGCCGCTCGTAGCAGTGCAGCGCGGTGTCCGCGGGGACGTACAGCTCCC
>JBJTRF010000015.1:0-4505 GCA_046076025.1 Ilumatobacteraceae bacterium | reverse complement strand
CGGCCAGTTGTAGAAGTGCGAGCCGTAGTAGTGCGGCTTCACTGCCCACATGTAGGGATGCGCCGTCGTCTGGTCGAGGCCGTCCCCGTAGGCGTCGCGTTGCGCCTGCAGCATGAGCTCGTTCAGCTCGCCCACGCCCAGCGTTCGGCGCTGGCGGCGGGCGAACACCTCGGTCTCGAAGAGGAACCTGCTGCGGATGTCGACCGCAACCTGTGTCGAGCCCTGCAGGTCGACGTCGAGGAGCGTGAGCCGCTCGAGGCCGTCGAGCCGCGAGAGCCCCTCCTCGACCACGAGCGTCTCGCAGAAGATGCTGGCCGTCTCGGCGAGCGCCATCGGGAGGTTCTTCTGCAGCGGCGTGCGGCCGGCGAGCTGGATGTTGTGGTAGGCGTGCCCGAGCTCGTGTGCCGTGGTCTGCGCCGACTCGACGCTGCCGCTCCAGTTGAGGAAGACGAGCGACCGGTCGCCAACGAACGGCATGCAGAACGCACCGCCCATCTTGCCGTCGCGAGGGCCGGCATCGATCCAGCGCTCGTCGAGCGCCCGGTCGAGGATGCCGGCGAGGGCACCGCCGTACGAGCCGAAGGCGGTACGGACGATCTGGAGGCCGTCATCCCAGCTCACTGACGCAGGGGCGAAGGGAAGCGGGGCGAACATGTCCCACCAGGGCAGCGCCCCGTCGTGCCCGTGCAGGCGCGCCTTGGCACGCATCCACCGGCGGAAGTCGGGCAACGACGCGCTGACGGCGTCGTGCATGGCGTCGAAGGTGGCGCGGGTGACGCTGTTCGCGAACAGTGAGGCGTCGAGCGGCGTGGCCCAGCCACGGCGGCGGTTCACGGCGTTGGCCTCGCCCTTGACGCCGTTCATCGCCGCAGCGCACACGGGAGCGACGGTCGGCCATGCTGCCAGCTCGGCGTCGTAGGCGGCCCGGCGCACCAGCGGGTCGGCGCTGGATGCCATGCCCCGCACGGCTGCCATCGGCAGCGACTCGACGCTGCCGTCGGGCATCGTCACGCTGGCGCGCAGCTGCGAGGTGACGACGGAGTGCAGCTGATCCCACGCCGACGAGCCCGTCTGCACGAGTTCTGCATAGAGCGCCTCCTCGGCCTCGGGCATCTGGTGGGCCGCCCGGGCCGCCAGCTTCTCGAGCGGCCCGCGGTGCTCGGCGACCTCGGCGCTCACCGCCGCCAGCGGTGCCACGCCGAGCGAGTCGAGCCATGCGGCGAGCCGCGCGATGAGCGGCCGCTGACGCGACCCCGACATGCTGAACTCGGCCAGCAGTCCCTCGGCGCGCTCGTCGTAGCTGTTGGTGCTGGTGGCGGAGAAGATGTAGGCCTCGGTGACGTCGGCGTGCGCGGCGAACTCGTTGAGGGCTCGCACGACGGCATCGGCGGCGACGCCGTCGTCGGCGGTGACGGCGCGAGGAGCCACGGCGCGGATGCCGTGGTGGTCGAAGAGTGCCTCGAGGCGAGTGACCTCGGCGGCGACGCGCTCCATCGAGTCGGCGAACGAGCGGGCGTCGAACGACTCGTGCAGGTCGCTGACATCCCAGCGGGGAAGTTCATCGGTGCTCATCTGTGGTCCTTTCCTCAGTGTCGTCGCGGAATTCGAGTGAGTGCTGGCTGCGTGGTGACGGTGCCCGCACGGCCGTGCCGGCCGACGAAGGCCTGCTCGGCGTGCACCACCCGGAAGCCGAGCGATGCGTACAGCGTGACAGCGGGCTGGTTGGCAGCGTCGACATACAGCATGCAGGCGCGGGCGCCGACGGTGGCGAGATGGTCGATCCCGGCGAGTGTGAGCGCCCGGCCGAGACCCGTGCCGCGGTGTCGCGGGTGGACGGCGATCACGTAGATCTCGCCGATGGGCCGCGGGTCGGCACCGCTGGCGGACGGGTGCAGCTTGGTCCAACAGAAGCCGGCCATCTCGCCGTCGACCTCGTAGACGAGGAAGCCGGCAGGGTCGAACCACGGCTCGCGCTCGCGCTGGCGGATCATCTCGAGGTCCCAGTTGCCCTGCTCGTCGTGCCACGCAAACGCGGCGTTGTTCACCTCGAGCCAGTTGGCCTCGTCGGCTCCCACGCTGAACGGCCGCGTGGCGAGGATGTCGCCTGGCTCGTCGACTGGCAGGCCGACGCGCATCTGCAGCAGTCGTCGTCCCTCGACGAGGCCGAGTGAGCCGGCGAGATCGCGGTCGTCGTCGTGGGCCCACCACGTGACTCGCGATCCGGCAGGCAGCGCGTCCATCAGCGGCCGCAGGAGGTCGCTGCGCAGCGCATCGTGCTCGTGCGGGCCGATGATGCTGTCGACAACGTGGCCGCCGGCGCTCGACGACGCCTGTGCGTACCCGACCAGGCTGCCGTCGCGACGCGCCAGCGCGGCGAGGAAGCCTGAACGGGGGCCGTGGCGCAGGTCGGCGAGAAGGTGGTCGTCGAGACGCTCGCACTCGAGGCCGGGGCGACCGCCGTGGTGCAGGTGGTCGGACAGCTCTCGGAGAAATCGGTCGATGCCCTCGCGAGTCGCAGGCGACAGCTCGTGCACGACCTCGACATGGGTCACCCGGTCGAGGCTAACGGGGCCGCTCGGCATGCCGTGGTCGGGACTCCGCTCGGTGCGTGGCGGGCGCTCGTCGGTTCCGGCGCGCGAATAGCCTGCCGCCATGGCAGCAACGCGGCGGACGGCAAAGAGCGGTGCGCCGAGGCGCCGTCCCCGGCCCTCGTCGCCGGCAGCGCGGGCGGCGGTCGTCGCCTCCGCGCTCTCCGCCGAGTACCCGGCTGCAGAGTGCGAGCTCGACCACGGCTCGCCGTTCGAGCTGCTCGCCGCCACGATCCTGTCGGCGCAGTGCACCGATGTTCGGGTGAACATGGTGACGCCGGCACTCTTCGCCCGATACCCGGATGCGAGGTCGCTGGCCGCCGCAGACGTCGCCGACGTCGAGGACATCGTCAAGTCGACCGGCTTCTTCCAGACGAAGGCGAAGAACCTCGTGTCGATGGCGACGGCACTGGTCGAGCGGTTCGACGGCGAGGTGCCCACGGCCCTCGAGGACCTCGTCACCCTCGCCGGTGTGGGCCGGAAGACGGCCAATGTGGTGCGAAGCGTCGCCTTCGGCCTGCCGGGCCTGCCGGTCGACACGCATGTCGGCAGGCTGAGCCGCCGCCTCGGCCTCACCGCCGAGGAGGATCCGGTGCGTGTCGAGAGCGAATTGTGCTCAACGCTCGAGCCATCCGAATGGGGCACCTTCAGCCTGCGGATGATCCTGCACGGGCGGCGGGTGTGCGCAGCGCGCGCACCGCGATGCGAAGCGTGCTGCCTTGCCGAGGGGTGTCCGTCGGCGCCATCGGCTGTTCCGAGATGACCGTCGAACGCGATTCCTTCGGTAGTTGAGCGCGAGCGTGGGTCGGTGTTAGGGTTCGCAACGTAGATCAGGTACCCGCCACCTGGTCTCCCGTGTCGCTGGGATCCGCCGCCCGGTGACGCCGGACCGACGGCCCCGCAAGGGGCCGTCGTCCAGTTTTCGACCCGTGTGCGTCGTCTCTGTCGCAGGTGAGACACATCTGTGCGTTCGGCTCGCCGACAGTGCCGCTGACGACGTTGAGCCGGCGGGGGCGACGTGGTGCCGTCAGGAGATCGACTTCGCGGCGCGGCGGATCAGGCGTGCCGCAGTGCGAAGTGCCCGCTCGGCCTCGACGAGCGCGATCGCCACATCGCCGTGCTCGTCGCCCTGGAACGCCGGCAGCATCACGCCAATCTCCTCGTGATAGCGATCGACGTGGTCGGCCATCACCTGCAGCGTGACTGCGGCGCCGTCGACGCCGCTCATGACGACCGGATTTCGCTGTCGGAATGCATCACCGCATTCTCGCCGTTCTCGACGCAACCTGCGGCATTCCGTGGTGGCAGGTGATGCTCGGTAGCGTTCGCCCGGTGGAACCGCCGTCGCAGGGTGACATCGACGGGCGCCGGCAGCACCTCCACATCGCCGACGAGCTTCGACGTGCCGGGCGCGGAACGTTCGCGGTGCTCGACGGGGGACTGTCCACTGCGCTCGAGGCGCTGGGAGCGCGGCCCGAGGGGCACCTGTGGACCGCACAGGCGGTGATCGACCAGCCCGACCTCGTCGTCGCCGCGCACCGGGCAGCGGTCGAGGCCGGCGCCGACGTGGTGATCTCGGCGAGCTATCAGGCGAGCCTCGAGGGATTCGGCCGCGCCGGCCTCGGACCTCGCGAGGCGCGAGCGGCGCTTGCGTCGACCACGCAGCTCGCCCGCCGGGCCGGTGCCCGGTTCGTGGCCGCATCAGTAGGCCCGTATGGCGCATGCATGGCCGACGGCAGCGAGTACCACGGGCGCTACGACGCCGGCTGGGACGACGTGCGCGGGTTCCACCGCCAGCGGCTGGAGGTGCTCGCCGACACTGACGCCGACCTTGTCGCCATCGAGACGATCCCGACCGTTGCCGAGGCCGTCGTGATCGTCGAGGAACTGCGGCGGGTCAGCGAGCTTCCGGCGTGG
>JBJTRF010000014.1:0-12280 GCA_046076025.1 Ilumatobacteraceae bacterium | reverse complement strand
GTCACCGATGCCGCCGACTGGTCGCCGAACATCACCGAGGCACCCGTGAGGAACCCGGTGCCGGTGATCGTCACCGACGTGCCAACCGCCGTGGAGCCCGTGGCAGGGTTCAGCGACACGACCGCCGGTACCGCCGCCGTGTAGGCGAAGTTGTCGGCGGTACCCGTCGCGCTGGTCGAGCCGCCGGAGGTGGTGACCACCACGTCGACCGTCGACACCGTCGTCGTCGCCGGTGACACTGCCGTGATCTGCGTCGGCGAGTCCACCGTCACCGATGCGGCCGAGCGCTCGCCGAACATCACCGAGGCGCCGGCGATGAAGCCGGTGCCGGTGATCGTCACCGACGTGCCGCCGGCCGTGGTGCCCGTGGCAGGGCTGATGGACTCGAGCGTCGGCGCAGGGGCCGTGTAGGTGAAGTCGTCGGCCGCTGCCCCCTGGGCGCCGGCCGGAACCGAGTTGCCGCCGGACGTCGTCACCACCACGCTCACGAGGCCGGGCGTGACCGTGGCGGGACTGGTGGCAGTCACCTGCGTCGGCGACACGACCACCACGTTCGATGCCGCGATCGTGCCGAACTTCACCGACGCGCCGGTCACGAACCCGGTGCCCGTGATGGTGACCGAGGTGCCGCCGGTCGTCGGGCCGGTGTTCGGGGCTACCGCCGACACGGTCGGCACGGGTGCCGCGTAGGTGTAGTCGTCGCCGGTGCCGGTTGCCGATGAGGTGCCGCCCACGGCGGTGACGACCACGTCGACCTTGCCGGGCGTGGTGGTCGCCGGCGTCACCGCAGTGAGCTGCGTCGTCGACACGAAGGAGACCGATGCGGCGGCGACGCCGCCGAACGTGACCGTGGAGTCCGCCGAGAAGTAGAGGCCATTGATCGTCACCGACGTGCCGCCGGCGGTGGTGCCGCTGGACGGGTTGAGCGACGACACCACCGGCGGAGGCTCGAAGTAGGTGAAGTCGTTGCCCGTGCCGGCGATCGCCGAGGTGAACGTGCTGGAGATGACCGTGACATCGACCGTGCCAACGGCTCCTGCCGGCGACACGGCCGTGATCTGCGTCGGCGAGTTCACGGTCAGCGAGGCGGCTGCCACCGTGCCGAAGCGGACGGTGGAGCTGCTGAGGAAGCCGGTACCGGTGATGACGACCGAGGTGCCGCCGAGACGGGTGCCGCTTGCGGGTGCCAGGGCCATCACCGTCGGCGTAGTCGCCGTGTACGTGTACTCACCCTTCCTGTTCGGTGTGCTCGTGCCACCGGATGTGGTGACCGTCACGTTGATCGTGCCGAGCGCCGTCGTGGCCGGGGCGACAACCGTCATCGACGTCGGCGAGTTGACGGTCACCGAGGTCGCGACGAGCGAGCCGAAACTCACCGATGCGCCGGTGACGAAGCCGGTGCCGACGATCGTGACTGAGGTACCACCGGCGGACGAGCCGGAACTCGGCGAGAGGGCGGTCGAGCCTGCGGCCGAAATGGTGGGCACCGGCGCCACATAGGTGAAGTCGTTCTCGGCGCCGGCCGTGGCCGACGTGCCGCCGCCAGTCGTGACCGTCACGTCGACGGCACCTGGCGTCACCGTGGCCGGCGCCACCGCCGTGATCTGCGTCGGCGACACCACGGTCACCGTGCCGCCCGCGGCGGTGCCGAAGCTCACCGACGCACCCGACAAGAAGCCCGTGCCCGTGATCGTCACCACCGTGCCGCCCACCGTCGAACCCGACGACGGCGACACCGACGACACCACCGGCACCGGCGCCACGAACGCGAAGTCATCCGACACCCCGTCCAACGACGCGCCGCCCGACGTCGACACGACCACCCGCACCGTGCCCGCCGACAGCACCGCCGGCGACACCGCCGTGATCTCCGTCGGCGACACCACCGACACCGACGCCGCCGCCACCGACCCGAAGCTCACCGACGCACCCGACAAGAAGCCCGTGCCCGTGATCGTCACCACCGTGCCGCCCACCGTCGAACCCGACGACGGCGACACCGACGACACCACCGGCACCGGCGCCACGAACGCGAAGTCATCCGACGCCCCGTCCAACGACGCGCCGCCCGAGGCGGTGACGACGACGCGTACCGAGCCAGGGACGAGCGTGGCTGGCGACACCGCCGTGATCCGCGTGCCCGAGTTCACGGTGACCGACGCGGCGGCGAGCGTGCCGAACGACACCGTTGACCCGGCGGTGAAGTTGGTGCCCAAGATCGTCACCACCGTGCCGCCCACCGTCGAACCCGACGACGGCGACACCGACGTGATGGTCGGCGTGCCGTCGGCGAGGAAGGTGAAGAGGGTGTCGTCGGACGCTGCCGAGATGCCCGTGCGGTTCTGCACGCGCACGTCCACGGCACCGGCGAGCGATGCCGGCGAAAGCGCTCGGATCTCGCCCTGCGAGACGATCGTGACGCTCGTTGCCTCGACGTCGCCGAAGAACACTTGCGAGCCCTCGACGAAGTCGGTACCGGTGATGTTCACCGGTGTCCCGCCGGTGGCGGGGCCGCTCGTCTCGGAGATCGATGTCACGGTGGGCGCGGCGAGGATGTAGAGGAAGTCGTTGCCCGTGCCATCGGTGAGCGAGGTGCCACCCGAGGTCTGCACCGTGACCTGCACGGTGCCCTCGATCACCGACGACGGCACCGAGACGGTGATCGTCGAGGGGCTCACGACCACCGGACTGGTGGCCACGATGCCGCCGAACCTGACGACGGCACCGGTGACGAACCCGGTGCCAGTGATCGTGACCGGCGTGCCGCCCGCCAGGAAGTCCTCAGCGGGGCTCACGTTGGACACAGTGGGCAGCGGTGCAGCGCGAAGCAGATTGTCGGCAGCCGTGTCGGCCGAGGTGAGCGTGGATGTCCCGTCGGCAACCGTGACGCTGACGCTGACCGTGCCGGCCGTGATGGTCGCCGGAGCGACGGCCACGATGGTGGTCGGCGAGATGGAGGTGATGCTGGCAGCGGCGAGCGTGCCGAACGCCACCGTCGCGCCGGCGACGAAGCCCGTGCCGGTAATGGTGACTGTCGCGCCGCCGACCGTCGACACCGACGTCGGGGCAACAGCCGTGACGGTCGGCCGGACGAGGGTGTACGTGAACACGTCGGCCGGAGTGGCGGCCGACACGGTGCCCGTCGAGTTCGTCACCGTGACGTGCGCGTTGCCCAAGGCGGTGGTGGCCGGTGACGTGACGGTGATCGTCGTCGGCGACACCACGGTCACGTCGGCGGCGGGGACGGTGACCGAGCCGAATGCCACGATCGAGCCGATGGTGAATCGGTCGCCGGTGATGGTCACTGCCGTGCCGCCGGAGGTGGGCCCGGTCGCCGTCGAGAGCGAGGCGACCTCGGCGGGAAGCGCGTCGAACGTGAATGTCGAGCCGGGCGCTGCGGGCGACGTGCCGGCGCCGTTGGTGACGGTGACGCCGGCAGCACCGGTGCTCTGCGCCGACAGTTCGCCGCCTGCCGACGTGGCCGGCGTGATGGCGACGATGGTGGTCGGCGAGACGATGTCAACGGACGCGGCAGGCACGCCGTCGAACTTCACGACCGAGTTCGTGGTGAAGCCGGTGCCGGTGATGGTGACCTGGGTGCCGCCGCCGAACGATCCGGTGCTCGGCGAGATCGAGCCGACGGTGGGCACCTCCTCGACATAGGTGAACTCGTTCGCCGTTGCCGACGACGAGCCGCCTGCCGTTGTCACCACGACTGGCACCGCGCCGGGGTCGAGAGTCGGCGGCGCGGTGACGGTGATCGTGGTCGGCGACGCCACCACCGGGGTGACTCCGGCCACGCTGCCGAACATGACCGTGGCGCCGGTGACGAAGCCGGTGCCGGTGATCGTCACCGGCGTGCCGCCCGCCGTCGGGCCGGTCGCCGCGACGAGCGAGGTGACGGTCGGCTGCGATGCCACGTAGGTATAGGTGCCGGTTGCCGTGCCGCCCGGGGCGGTGATCGTCACCGTCACGGCGCCGGGTGTCACCGTCGCCGGCGTGATGACGGTGATCGTGGTCGGCGACGTGACCACCGGGGTGACTCCGGCGACGCTGCCGAACGCGACCGTGCTGCCGGTGATGAATCCCGTACCGGTGATAGTGACCGCGGTGCCGCCGGCCGTGCCGCCCGTCGACGGCGAGACCGAGCTCACCGTGGGCTGGGGGGCCGTGTAGGCGAAGTCGTCGCTGCCGGTGTCGTCGGACGTGCCGCCCGAGGTGGTCACTCGCACGGCCACCGTGCTGAGCGTCGTGGTCGCCGGGGCGACCGCCGTGATCTGCGTCGGCGAGTCGACGACCACCGACGAGGCGGCGAGTGCGCCAAAGGTGACTGACGAGGCGGCCAGGAACCCGGTGCCGGTGATGACCACCGTGGTGCCGCCCGAGGTGGGGCCTGTCGCCGGAGTCACGCCGGCAACGGTCGGCTTCGGCGCCGCATAGGCGAAGTCGTCTGCAGACGTATCGGCCGAGGTGCCACCCGAGGTGGCGACCCGCACCGCGACGGTGCCGGCCGAGGTCGTGGCCGGTGCGGTCACCGTGATCTGCGTCGACGACACGACCACCGGGTTGACGCCGGCGAGCGACCCGAAGCTCACCGTCGCCCCGGTGACGAACCCGGTGCCGGTGATCGTGACGGACGTGCCGCCCGACGTCGGGCCTGTGGCCGGGTCGATCGAGGTGACCGCCGGCTGCGGCGCCGTGTAGAGGTACGAGCCAGCGCCGGAAGCGCCCGCCGTGGTCGTCACGATCACCGAGACGGCACCGGGCGTCACCGTGGCCGGGGTGCGCACCGTGATCGACGTCGCCGACACGACCGACACGCTCGTGCCCGCCAACCCGCCGAAGGCCACCGACGCGCCCGTGATGAATCCGGTGCCGGTCAGCGTGACCAGCGTGTTGCCAGCAGTGGTGCCCGAAGCCGGTGCCACCGACGTCAGCGTCGGCGCAACGGCGGTGTAGGTGAAGTCGTCGCTGTCGGTGGCCGAGACCACCGAGGTGCCGCCGGTGGTGGTCACCGTCACGTCGACCTTGCCTGGCGTCACCGTCGCCGGCGACACCACCGACAGCACCGTCGGCGACACCACCGTCGCCGCCACCGGCGCCAGCCCGTCGAAGGCCACCGACGCGCCCGTCACGAACCCGGTGCCCGTCACCGTCACCAGCGTCCCGCCCGACGTCGGACCCGACGCAGGCGACACCGACACCACCGACGGCACCGGCGCCACGTACTCGAAATCGTCAGCCGCCGCGCCCTGCGCCCCCGCCGGCACCGAGTTCCCGCCCGACGTCGTCACCACCACCGACACCGTCCCCGGCGTCACCGTCGCCGGCGACACCGCCGTCACCTGCGTCGGCGACACCACCACCACGCCCGTCGCCGACAGCGACCCGAACTTCACCGACGCACCCGACACGAACCCCGTCCCGGTGATCGTCACGCTCGTCCCGCCCGACGTCGGGCCCGACGCAGGCGACACCGCCGACACCGTCGGCACCGGCGCCGAGTACAGGAACGACCCCGCCGACGTCGACCCCGCCGACGTCGACACCACCACCGACACCGACCCAGGCGTCACCGTCGCCGGCGTGCGCACCGTCACCGACGTCGACGACACCACCGACACGCTCGTGCCAGCCACCCCGCCGAAGGCCACCGACGCACCCGTGATGAACCCGGTGCCCGTCAGCGTCACCAGCGTGTTGCCCGCCGTCGTGCCCGACACCGGCGACACCGACACCAGCGTCGGCGCCACCGCCACGTACTCGAAGTCGTCCGCCGCCGCGCCCGACGCGCCGGCCGGCACCGAGTCGCCGCCCGACGTCGTCACGACCACGCTCACCGTGCCCGGATCCACCGTCGCCGGCGACACCGCCGTCACCTGCGTCGGCGACACCACCACCACGCCCGTCGCCGACAGCGACCCGAACTTCACCGACGCACCCGACACGAACCCCGTCCCGGTGATCGTCACCGGCGTCCCGCCCGACGTCGGACCCGACGAAGGCGACACCGACGACACCGTCGGCACCGGCGCCGAATACGAGAACCCAGCAAACGCCGCCGACGCCGTCCCCGTCGAATTCGTCACCACAATGCTCGCCGCACCCGGCGTCACCGTCGCCGGCACCACGGCCGTGGCCGACGTGTCCGACGCCACCACCACGTTCGTCGCGGCGACGCCGCGGACGGTCACCGACATCCCGGTCGTGAACTTCGTGCCGGTGAGCGTGATGGTGGTGCCGCCGGCCGTCGATGCCGACGTGGGCGACACCGTCGACACCGTGGCCGACTGAACGCCGTTGGTGCGGAACTTGTCGGCCGACGCCGCCGAGGTGAACGACGGGTTCGCCACCGTCAGCGTGGCCTGGTCAGCAACGCTCACCGGGGTGACCGCCGTTATCTGCGTTGCCGAATTCACCGTGAAACTCGCTGCGTCACGGGTGCCGAACTTCACGCCGGTTGCGCCGAGGAAGTTCGTGCCGGTGATCACCACGACCGTGCCGCCCTGCGTTGGGCCGCTCATCGGCGTGAACGAGGTGATCGTCGGGATGCCGTAGTAGAGGTAGTCGTCCGCCGTGGTGTTGGCCGACGTGCCGCCGGTGGCCGTGACCGACACGCTCACCAGGCCAGCGGTGCCCGCCGGGGCGACGGCGGTGATCTGGGTGAGCGAGTTCACCGTGTAGCTGGTGGCGTTCACGGTGCCGAACTTCACCGCCGCTGCGCCGGTGACCCCGTCGAAGCTCGTGCCGGTGATCACCACGGTGGTGCCGCCGGCGGTGCTGCCGCCGACCTGCGAGAGCGACGTGATGGTCGGCGCAGCCCAGTAGGTGAAGTCGTTGCCCGTGCCCGCCGTCGAGGAGGTTGCCACGGGATTCGACACCGTCACCTCGACCGTGCCAGCGGCGCCAGCCGGCGATGTTGCCGTCACCTGCGTCGACGAGTTGACGACGACGTTCGTGGCCGCCGTGCCGCCGAACGACACCGAGGTGACGCCGGTGAGGTTCGTGCCGGTGATCACCACGGTGTTGCCGCCCGCAGACGCGCCCTTCGCCGGGGTGAGCGACGAGATCGAGGGGACGTCGAAGTACGTGTAGTCATCGCCTGTGCCGGCAGCCGACGACGTGCCGCCAGGCGTGGTGACCGTCACGCTCACCGATCCCGCCGTGCCGGCCGGCGCCACCGCCGTGATCGACGTGTCGGACCCGATCGTGAACGCAGCGGTCGTGCCGCCGAAGCGCACCGCCGTGGCCCCGAGCAAGTTGCTGCCGGTGATGACCACCGACTCTCCCCCGGCGGTGAGGCCGGAGGCGGGCGCCAGCGACGACACCACTGGCGCCGCGTAGTACTCGTAGTCGTCGGCGGCCGTATCGGCTGACGCACCGCCGGTGGCCGTCACGATGACGTCGGCGATGCCATCGACACCGGCAGGCGCCGTCACCGTGATCGATGTCAGCGACGTCGAGAGGATGGTGGCCGCCACGCCCTCGAAGGTCACCGAGGTGACGCTGTCGAAGTTGGTGCCGGCGATGACGACCGAAGTGCCGGCCGTCAGCGGGCCCGCGTTCGGCGTGAGGCCGGTGACCGTGGGCGCAGACCAGTAGGTGTAGTCGTCGCTGGCGCCGGTGGTCGAGGAGACATCGAGCGGATTGGCGATGGCGACGTCGACCGTGCCTGCGGCGCCCGGCGGCGCGACGGCGGTGATCTTGGTGGAGCTGTCCACCGTGAACGAGGTGGCAGGAGTGGTGCCGAAGGTCACCGAGGTGGCGCCGAGCAGGCCGGTGCCGTTGATGACCACCGTGGTGCCGCCGGTGGCGGCACCCTTGGCCGGCAGCAGGCCGGTCACCGACAGCACGGCATAGAACGTGAAGTCGTTGGCGGTGCCGGCACCCGATGACGTGCCGCCCGGGGTGACCACCGTGACATCGACCTTGCCCTGCGTCGTCGACGGCGTGAGCAGCGTGATCGACGTGTCGGTCACCGAGGTAAAGGCCGTCACCTCGACCGCGCCGAACAGCACCTTCGTGGCGCCATCGAGGTGCTCACCGGCGATGGTGATCGACAGGCCGCCTGCCACGCGACCCTGCTGGGCGGACAGCGCCGATACCGACGGCTGCGCGAAGTAGCGGTAGTCGTCCCCGGCCACGTCGGCCGACACACCGCCCGTCGCCGTCACCTCCACCTGCACCGTGCCCACCGACCCCGCCGGCGTCGACACGCTGATCGACGACTCACCCGACACCGAGAACGGCACCGACACACCGCCGACGCGCACCGCCGACACCCCGACGAAGCCCGAACCGCTGATCGTCACCGACTGGCCGCCACCCACCGGACCACGATTCGGCGACACACCCGTCACCGCAGGCGCCGCCACGAACCGAACGTCATCAGCCGTACCCGACACATCCGAGGTCCCGCCCGGCGTCACCACCGACACGCTCACGCCCGACGCCGCCGACCCCACCGCCGGCACCACCAGCGTGATCGCCGAGTCCGACACCGACGCGAACGACGACACCTCGACCGACCCCACCAGCACCTTCGACACGCCATCGAGATTCGAGCCCGACACCGTCACCGAACCACCCGACAACGGCAGCACCGACGGCGACACACCCGACACCACCGGCACACCGAAATACCGGAACCCAGCCGACAGCGACGCCGAACCACCGACCGCCACCACCTGCACGGTGGCCGTGCCGATGGCACCGGCCGGCGTGACCGCAGTGATGGTGGACTCGTCGACGATGGCCACGCTGGTGGCCGGCACGCCGTTGAAGGTGACGCCAGCAACAAGGCTGACGCCGACGAAGTTCGTGCCCGCGATGGTCACCGGCGTGCCGCCAGCGATCGGGCCGACAGCGGGCGTCACCGACACCACGGTGGGAGCCGCCACGTAGCGGAAGTCATCGGCAGCGCCCGCCGTGTTTGACGTGCCGCCGGGTGTCGTCACCGAGACGCTCACCACTGCCGCGGTCAGGCGCGCCGGTGCCGTCACCGTGATCGAGGTATCGGTGACACCGGAGAACGCCGTCAGCTCGACGCCGCCGAAGTCGACCGAGGTCACGCCGAGGAGGTTCGAGCCGGTGATCGTCACCGACGCGCCGGCGAGCGAGCTGCGGTTCGGCGACAGCGAGGCAACGACCGGCACGCCGAAGTAGCGGTAGTCGTCGGCAGCGGTGTTGGACGACTGGCCGGCCACTGCGGTGACGACGACGTCGACGAGTCCGGGTGTCGCCCGTACTGGCGTGGTGGCGGTGATGGTGGTGTCGTCGACCACGGTGAAGGCAGCGATGGCGCCGCCGACAGTGACCGAGGTGACGCCGCGGAAGCCGGAGCCCTCGATCGTGATCTCCTGACCGCCGACCACGCTGCCCTGGTTCGGGGTGACCGAGTCGACGACGGTTGCTTCCACGTAGACGAAGTTGTCGGCGGCAGTGTCGTCGCTGGTGCCACCTGGCGTGGTGACCGACACCCGCACCGGGCCATCGATGAGGCCTGCGGGAATCGTGGCGGTGATCGAGGTCCGCGACACCACGGTGACGCCGGTGGCGGGGACGGCGCCGAAGGCAACGCTCGCCGGGTTGACGAATCCGGATCCGGTGATGGTGATCGTGCCGCCGCCGCCCAGCGCCGAATAGCCGATCGAGAGTCCGGTGATGCTCGGCTTCACCGTGGTGTAGGTGAAGTCGTCGCCCTCGCCGGATGTCGACGAGGTGCCGCCGGCCGCCGTGACGGCAACGCCGACGGTCGATGCCGTCGACGTGTACGGCGTGACCGCCGTGATGGTGGTGTCGCTCACCCGCACCACCGACAGGGCGGCGACGCCGCCGACCGTGACGCCGGTGACGCCGTAGAAGTCGGTGCCGGTGATGGTGATGGCGGTGCCGCCGTCGACGGTGCCCGATGTCGGCGCCACGCTGGCCACGGTCGGCGTGGTGACGTAGGTGAACTGGCTGCCGGCGCCGCCGGCCGACGGTTGCGTCGCCAGGGTGGCAACGATGACGTCGACGGAGCCACGCGAGCCGCGCGCGGGATTGACGACGGTGAGCGAGGTCTCGGAGGCCGACTGCACGACACCCGCCACGCCGCCGAACTCGACCGACACCACCGAGTCGAGGTCGGTGCCGGTGAGGGTGATCGTGTCGCCGCCGGCAAGGAGGCCGTACGACGGCGAGACAGAGGTGACCACCGGCCGCGGGACGAAGTACGAGAACGTGGTGCTGTCGGAGACCGCCGACGTGCCGCCCGGCGTGACGACCGTGACGTCGACGGTGCCGACCGGCAGCGGCGGGGTGACGGCCGTGATGGTGCCGTTGGCGTTGACGCTGAACGACGTCGCCGGCGTGGTGCCGAACAGCACCTGAGTGGCGAGGTCCAGCAGTTCGCCCGACACGGTGACCGAGGTGCCGCCCTTCCAGGTGCCCGATGCCGGAGAGAGCGACGACACGACCGGTGCTGCCACGAACTCGAAGGTGGCCGCTGCCGAGGTGCCCCCCGCCGTGACGACGGTGACTCCGGCATTGCCTTCGGCGAACGCCGGGGTTCGGACGGTGATCGTGGTGTCGGTGTTGGTGAGGATGGTCCCGGGCGTGGCATTGAACAGGACGGCGCTGGCCTCGAGCAGGTTGAGTCCGGTGATCGTGAGCGTCTGGCCGCCTGCCGTGGTGCCCCGAGTCGGCGAGAGCGTCGTGATCGCCGGGATCGCTGCGTAGCGATATGCGCTCGCTGTCGAGGTCGCTGACGTGCCCGCCACGGTGGTGACGGTGACGTCGACGGTGCCGGCTGCCCGCGCCGGCACCGTGACCGTGAGCTGTGTGCCGGAGGCCACGACGACGTTCGTGCCGGGCGTGGTGCCGAAGCTGACCGTCGCGCCGGGCAGGAAGCCGGTGCCGTTGATGGTCATCGTTGAGCCGCCGGCCACCGGGCCCGCCGATGACGAGAGCGACGTGAGCGTCGGGCGGCCCGCGAACGTGAAGTCGTTGCCAGCACCGTCAGGCGACGAGGTGCCGCCGACGGTGGTGACGGTGACGTCGATCGTGCCGAGCGGACGCGACGGCGTGACCACGGTGAGCTGCGTGGGCGAGGAGACCAGCACGTCGGTGCCCGCCGTGCCGCCGAAGCTGACCGACGCACCGTCGACGAAGCCGGTACCGGTGAGAGTGATCGTGGTGCCACCGGCGATGGCGCCGAACGAGGGCGACACCGAGGTGACGGTCGGCGTCGGGGCGACGAACGTGTAGTCGTCGAGGGTGTCGGCGGGCGCACTCGAGCCGCCCGAGGTGGTCACCTCGACCGCCACAAGGCCAGGCGTGATGGTGGCCGGCGTGCGAACCGTGATGGAGGTAGCCGACACCACCGTCACGCTCGTGCCGGCGAGAGTGCCGAACTTCACCGTCGCCGGGCTGATGAATCCGGTGCCCGTGATCGTGACCAGCTCGCCGCCGACCGTCGAGCCCGACGACGGCGACACCAGCGTCACCGTCGGCACGGTGGCCTCGTACGTGAAGTCGTCGCCGTTGCCGGCGGTGCTGCTCGAGTTGCCGACGGTGGTGGTGACCTGCACGTCGACGGTGCCCGCAATCGTCGAGGCCGGCGTGCGCATCGTGATGGTGGTCGGCGAGGTGACCGACACGCTGGTGGCGGCGATGCCGTTCACCGCGACGGTGGCGCCGGTCAAGAACCCGGTGCCGGTGATCGTCACGAGCGTGTTGCCCGTGACCGGGCCGGTCGACGGATCGAGGCTGGCCACCGTCGGCACCGAGGCGGTGTAGGTGAAGTCGTCGGCAGTGCCGCCGGTGTCGGTGGAGCCGACCGAGTTGGTCACCTGTACGTCGACGGCGCCGAGCAACGTGGTTGACGGCGAGGTGACCGTGATGACCGTCGGTGTGATCGACACGACGGTGGCGCTGCGTTCGCCGAACGACACGGTGGTGCCGGTGATGAAGCCGCTGCCGGTGATGGCCACGGTGGTGCCGCCGGCCGAGCCGCCGGTCTGCGGCGTCATCGACACGAAGGTGGGAGCCACTGCCGTGTAGGTGAAGTCGGCGGCGGCGGCACCCTGCGCACCCGCCGGCACCGACGCCCCGCCCGACGTCGTCACCGTCACCTGCACCGTCGTCGCCGACACCGTCGCCGGCGACGTCACGGTCACGAGCGTCGGCGTGACCGACACCACCGACGCCGTCAACGACCCGAACTTCACCGTCGCACCCGTCACGAAGCCGGTACCGGCGATCGCCACCTCGGTACCGCCCGTCACCGGACCCGACGACG
>JBJTRF010000013.1:0-4925 GCA_046076025.1 Ilumatobacteraceae bacterium | reverse complement strand
GCTGCTGGTGATCGCCGCCGTCGGCATGGTGCTCGGGATTCGCCGCCGGCCGCGCCTCGACGGCTTCCTCGCCGCAGTGACCGTGCTGACACTGCTGGCCATCAGCACCCACTTCCGCATGGTCGGCCGCTACTACCTGCAGCTGATGCCGTGGCTTGCCTACTTCGTCGTGGTCGCCGTCAGCGAGGTGATGCGTGCCGTGGTGGTCGCAGTGCGCCGCGGGGCGCCGCCCGGCAGGGGCTGGCGCGTGGCGTTGGCGGTGGTGCCGGTCCTCCCGGTGCTGTGGGTCGTGGGCGTGCACCTCAAGGTGGTGCCCGAGCAGATCGGGCGCATCGCCGACGACGACGCCGCCGGCTTCGTGCACGTCGGCCCCGCCAACCCGTGGGTGACGCCCATCTACGACGCTGTCGACAAGTACGCCGAGCCCAACGACGTCGTCGTCTTCTTCCGTGCCCGCACGATGACGCTGATGACCGACCGCCGCGCCATCCAGACCGGCGACCTCGAGCGCACCATCGCGTACGGCGACTGGCTCGCTCAGCTGCGCGACTCCGACTTCTACCAGGTCGACCTCGACCGGCCGACGCTCGAGTCGCTCGGGTTCCAGCTCGTCTGGTCGGACGCCCGGTGGTACCTGTGGCGCGTGCCGTAGCGGAGGGGCCCTGGTCGCCGCTGCGGATTGCCGTCTACCGCTCGATGTGGCTGGCGGCCCTGGTGTCGAGCGTGGGCTCCTTCATGCATCTCGCCGCCGCGGGCTGGGCGATGACGCTGCTCACCTCGTCGCCGACGCTGATCGGCCTGGTGCAGACATCGTGGGCCCTGCCGGGGTTCCTGCTCGCCCTGCACTCCGGGGCCTTCGCCGACCTCGTCGACCGGCGCCGCCTCATCCTCGCCACCGAGTTCGGCGCGCTGGTCCTCGCTGCGGCGATGGCGGTGATGCAGTGGACGTCGTCGCTCAGCGAGCCGCTGCTGCTGGCGGGCACGCTGCTCATCTCGATGGTGATGACGGTGTCGGCCCCCGCGTTCATGGCGTTGACCCCGCATCTCGTCGGGCCGCACAAGGCGTCGCAGGCGCTCGGCCTCGATGCCATCGCCCGCAACATCGCCACGGCTCTCGGACCGGCGCTGGCGGGCCTGGTGATGGTGATCGAGGGGCCGGGTTCGGTGTTCATGCTCAACGCGCTGTCGTTCGCCGGGATCATCCTCGTGGTGCAGCGCCGCCGGACCGGGTGGGGAGAGGGCCAGCGCGAGGAGCAGGTCAACGCTGCAATCGCGCGGGGCGTACGCGAGATCGCCCGCACGCCGGCGCTGTGGCGGCCGCTGGTGCGCGTCGGGCTGTCGATGCTGGCGGCCGCCTCGGTGGCTGCGCTGCTGCCCGCAATCGCGGCCGACTCGCTGGGCCTCGGCTCGCAGGGCTACGGCGTGCTCGCCGCGTGCCTTGGCCTCGGCTCCGTGCTGGCGGTGGCAGTGCTGCCGCGGCTGCGCGCACCCAGTCGGCCGGAACGTGCCGTCGCCGCGTCGGGTGCCGTCTGGACGCTCGGCGCCGTGCTGCTGGCTGCGGCAGGGTCGACCATCGTGGCCGGCGCCGGCATCTTGCTGTGCGGCGCAGGCTGGATGGGAGTGATCAACACGCTGTACAGCAACTACATGGTGGAGCTGCCGGCGTGGATGAAGGGGCGCGGCGCGGCAATGGTGATGCTCACCGTGTGGCTCGGCACGTCGGCGGGCTCGGCACTGTGGGGGGCAGTGGGGTCGGCTGCCGACCTGCGCACGGCGCTGGTGGCCGCTGCTTCGCTGAATGCGACGATCGTGGTGGTGTCGCCCGTGCTGATGCGCGTGCACCCGCCGGCGGTCATGGTGGCCTCGCAGGTCGGCGCCACTGGCTAGTGGCGTTGGCGCGTCAGCGCGCCCACACCACCGGGGTCCAGCGCACGATGTCGGTCGAACTCGCGCCGCCGACCGTCGCGCCGACCACCTCGAAGCGCAGCAGGCTGCCGCTGCCGGCCGACTGGCGCTCGAGCAGCGCGTGGCGGAACTCGAGCAGGTCACCCTCGTGCGCCGGGCCGATGTGGTCGCAGCCGTCCCACGCCACGACGGCCGCCATACCGGGCAGCATCCGCGTAAGCGAGGCCTGCGCGAGTGCCTGCACATGCCCGCCGTAGACGAGGCGCTGGCCATCGGCCGTCATCGTGTGGTCGCGGTGCACCGCCGCCTGGTTGAACGTGAGCCGGGCAAACGGAGCGGCGAGGTCGATGTGATCGCGCAGCGGATCGGTCTTCGTGTCACCGGGCGTCCACTGCGTAGCGGGCAGTGACGAGAGATCCCACTGGGGCACGAGCGATGCGAGTTCGTCGAGCGGCGTCGGGTCGGAGGCGCCGGGGATGTCGGTGGAATGGCCTGGTGCGGTGGTGCTGCGGGCGCGGATGAGCGCGCAGCGCTCGAAGGTGATTGCCGGGCCGTGCTCGGTGCCGGCGGTGATGCCGAGCCACACCTTGCCGCGGTGCTGGTCGCCCTTCGGCGCCGAGTCGCGGAGGCCGAGCACGGTGGTGGTGGTGCGGAGCGTCTCGCCGAGCCGCACGGGTCGCAGCATGCGCACCGAGCGGTAGTAGAGGTTGGCGATCGCCTGCCGGGTGGCCATCGTGGTCTGGCCCATGGCGTAGTGCATGACGGCACCGGGGTTGGCGAGTCCCGGCCCGTCGCCGGCAGCAGCGCAGAACGCGCCGAGGTCGCTGGCGAAGGGGTGCTGGTCGCCGGTCACGGCCCGGTAGATGGCGTTGTCGGCGTCGGTGAGCGTCACCGGGGGCAGCGGCGGCAGCGTGGCACCGACGACGAAGTCCTCGTAGAACGGCCCGGCGGCGCTGGTGTCGAACATGGCGCCGACGGTAGCCCGAGCCCGATCAGCGTACGGCATTGCGCCGTCACACGGCTCTGTGAGAATTGGCCCATGGACCTCATGTCGGTGCTGGTGGCCGTGGCCATTGTCCTTCTCGTCGTTGTCATCGCGATGCTGGCGCGTCGGGGCGGTGCTGCCGCCCCTCCGCCGGGCAGTGTCGACACGACCATGCTCGTCACTGCAGTGCGCGCCGCCGTCGAAGCCGAGGTGCGCAGGAGCGCCCGCGAGGAGATGTCGGCAGGAATGCAGCGGACAGCCGAACTGATCGACTCGAAGAGCCAGTTGCTCGACGAGCACACGCGCACCCTGCTCGGGCCGTTCGCCGAGAAGGTGGATGCACTCGCCGCCTCCGTCTCCACGCTCACCACCACCTTCGCTGCCGAGCAGCGCGCCGTGGTCGATCTCGGTGCGCAGGTGGTCTCGCTGCAGTCGGTCACCGCCTCGTTGGCCGGTGCGCTGAAGTCGCCCACTGCCCGCGGGTCGTGGGGCGAGAACCAACTTCGAAACATCGTCCAGCTCGCCGGAATGGAGCCCTTCTGCGACTATGCGGAGCAGGTCACCGGCGGCGACGGCGACCGTGTGCAGCGGCCCGACCTCATCGTGAAGCTTCCCAACGGAGCGCAACTCGCCGTTGATGCGAAGGCTCCGCTGTCGGCGTACCTGCGGATGCAGGAGGCTGCCGACGAGGGAACCCGCACGAGTGAGCTTAAGGCTCACGCTCGGGCACTGCGCGATCATGCCAAGGCGCTCGCCGACAAGAGGTACTGGCAGCAGTTCTCGACGGCACCAGAGTTCGTCATCATGTTCGTTCCCGGCGAGGGCTTCGTGTCCGATGCAATGCGCGCCGACCCGCAATTGCAGCACGATGCGATGTCGCAGCGAGTCATCATTGCGTCGCCCGCCAACCTGCTGGCTGTGTTGCTCGCCGTGGCGAAGGGGTGGCAGGCCCATCAGGTTGCCGAGCATGCCCAGCAGGTGGCACGACTCGGTGCCGAGGTGTACGAGCGCGTGGGCACCGTGCTCGAGAGCGTCAAGCGCGTCGGCACGGGACTCACCACGGCGACCAACGCCTACAACACGATGGTCGGCTCGATGGAGGGCAGGCTCCTGGTGACGCTGCGGCGGTTCGCCGATCTCGGGGTGGTCAGCGGCACGCTGGTCGAGCCGGCGCAGATCGAGGTCGCCGTCCGCGTTGTCAGCGCCGCGGAGGCATTCTCCGAGCTTCCGCAGGCAACCGACGACTGATCTGGGGCGCCGGTGCGCGCGACGCCTCAGCCGTGCGCAGTGGGGCGGTACCGCGCCATTGCGGCGCGGATCTCGGCCTCGGCGGCGGCCGCGTCGGCCCATGCGCCCACGGTCGACTGCTTGCCGGGCTCGATGAGCTTGTAGACCTCGAAGAAGTTGGCGATCTCGGCGAGCAGGAAGTCGGGCGCGTCGTCGAGGTCGTTCAGGTCGCGGTAGCGGGCATCGTGTGCGGGGACACACAGCACCTTGGCGTCGGGGCCGGCCTCGTCGGCCATCGTGAACACGCCGATCGGGCGGGCCCACACGTGGCACCCGGGAAACGTGGGCTGAGAGAGGATGATGAGCGCGTCGAGCGGATCGCCGTCCTCGCCCAGCGTGTGGGGAAAGAAGCCGTAGTCGAGCGGGTACTGCGTGGCAGTGAACAGCGTGCGGTCGAGCCAGATCGCGCCGGTCTCGTGATCCATCTCGTACTTGTTGCGAGACCCCTGCGGAATCTCGACGATCATCTCAACTTCCATTGAGACGACGTTACCGGCGAGGCCCTGCGGGCCGGGAGCGGGTGACGGGATCCGTCGCTTTGCTCCTCCCGATTCGTGCGACCGTGCGAGGCGCCTTCGGCGCCTGAGCGGGTGACGGGATCCGTCGCTTTGCTCCTCCCGATTCGTGCGACCGTGCGAGGCGCCTTCGGCGCCTGAGCGGGTGACGGGAATCGAACCCGCATAGCCAGCTTGGAAGGCTGGGACTCTAGCCATTGAGCTACACCCGCGAAGGAGGAGTAGGTTAGCGG
>JBJTRF010000012.1:0-15338 GCA_046076025.1 Ilumatobacteraceae bacterium | reverse complement strand
CTCACCGCGTCAGTTGTCCCCGACGGCTGGGTGACACTCTCGCTCGCCGCCGCAGCTCCACGCCTCGTGGCCGGCGATCAGGTCGCAGTGCTGTCTGGCGGCGTGCTGCTCTGCGATGGCATCGTCGGCAGCGCCCCAGTCGACGAGCTCATCGACATTGCCGTGCCGACCTCGTGCGCCGTGCGCGCCAGCGGCGCCGTCGCCAGCGGCGACCTCATGCTCGGCCGGCGAGGGTGAGCGCCTGCTCGAGGTCGGCCCACACGTCGTCGACATCCTCGATGCCGCAGCTCATGCGGATCAGGCCAGGCGGCACGTGGGCGTCGCCCGCGTACTTCTGGCGGCGCTCCATCGATGTCTCGACGCCGCCGAGGCTCGTCGCCGGCACGACCAGCCGTACCGCTGCGCATGCCGCATCGGCCGCCGCTGCGCCGCCGCGCATCACGAACGACACCATGGCGCCCGAGCCCGGATAGCGAACCGACTCGACGGCCGCGTGCGCCGACAGGCGGCCCACCAGCACGGCCGCATTCGCCTGGGCGCGCTCCATGCGCAGCGGCAGCGTGCGCAGCCCGCGCAGGGCGAGGAACGCCTCGAGCGCGCCGGGCGTGCCGCCGTTCATCCAGCGCGCGTCGACGAGTCGCTGCAGCCGGGCGTCGTCGTCGCTCGCTACCGCCACCACGCCCATCATCAGGTCGCTGTGGCCCCCGATGAACTTGGTTGCGCTGTGCATCACGATGTGCGCGCCGTCGGCCAGCGGCCGCTGCACGATCGGCGTGGCAAACGTGCCGTCGACCACCACCGTCGCATGCCCGCGCACCGCAGCGGCCACTGCCGGGATATCGGCCACGTCGAGCGTCGGGTTGGTGGGCGACTCGAGCCAGACAAGATCGGCACCAGCCGATGCGTCGATGACGGCAGCCGTATCGGTGATGTCGACCCATCGAACCTCGAGCCGGCCCCTCGCCTCGAGTTCGCGCACCAGCGAGCGGACGCCCGCGTACGAGTACACCGGCATCACCACCACTCGCGGGTCCACCGCGAACAGCACGGCCGAGGCAGCGGCCATGCCGGTGGCGAACGAGATGGCGCGACCGCCCTCGAGCGCGCCGTATGCCTCCTCGAACGCCTGCCATGTCGGGGTGCCGTCGACGCGCCCATACAGGTCGCTGGCCCTGAAGTTGCTGGCCAGCACGATGGGCGCATTCAGCGGATCACCGGCGCCGCCCGGCCGGCCGGCGACGACGGCCGTGGTGGCATCGCGCATGGGTTGCCGATCACCGCCGGCGGTCACGGTGCCACCGCTGCCGGGACGTCGAGGCGGCCGTCGGCGTGCCGCGCGAAGCGCACACCACGCCCACCGGCGTCGAGCGCCTCGCCGTGCACCGGGTCGGGACGGTCCCAGGGCCAGCCGCCGAAGCCGGTGGCGCGGTAGTCGGCAAAGGCCTGCTCGATCTCGGCGCGGGTGTTCATCACGAACGGTCCGTACTGCGCGACGGGCTCGCCGATGGGCCGGCCCTGCAGCACCAGCACCTCGGCGCCCTGCGCACCCGCCGTCAGCGACAGCGCATCGGCGTCGGCCTCCACCGCGCCGGTGGGCGCTGCGATCTCGGCGCCGTCGCCGGTGATCGACCCGCCGAACACGTACAGCACGCGCACCGTGTCGGCGCCCTGCGCAGCGGGCAGGGCGGTGGCGGCGCCCGGCTCCATCACCACGTGCCAGATGGCGAGGTCGGCCTCGGGGCGCGATGCCCACGAGGCGGGCGGCGGTGCCGGCGGCACCAGGTCGCCGAGCCGGCCGGCGATCACCGTGACGGTGGTCGAGCGACCGGCGTCGTCAGCCGAGCGTCGCACCGGGATCGTGTCGGCCCACAGCATCGTGAAGTGCGGCTCGACCATCTTGTCGACGGCCGGGAGGTTGAGCCAGATCTGGAACAGTTCGCAGGTGTTGGCCGCGACGGTGTCGATGAGCGGGAACATCTCGCTGTGCACCACGCCGCGGCCGGCGGTCATCCACTGCACGTCGCCGCGGCCGAATCGCGCCGCCGCGCCCATCGAATCGGAGTGGTCGATGAAGCCCTGCCGGGCGAAGGTGATCGTCTCGAAGCCGCGGTGAGGGTGCTCGGGAAAGCCCGGCACGGTGCTGCCGTGGTACATCCGCCAGCCGTCGCGTGGCTCGAAGTCGCTGCCGATGGCGCGGCCCTCGAGCGAGGCGGCCGGGCCGAATCGGCCGTTGCCGGCCGGATACCGGTCGAGGTGATGGACGCAGAACAGGAACGGGTCGACGGTGGGCCACTGGAAGCCCAGCGGCACTGTCTGCGCGAAGCGGGAGGTCACCCGTTCAGCGTAGGCCCGAGGCCACGACTGCCAACACGCCGAGGCCGAGCACGATGCGATAGCCGACGAAGATGCCGAACGTCCGCGAGCGCACGAGGCGCAGCAGGCCCCACACCGCGACCCAGCCCGACACCGCCGACGCGGCGATGCCCACGGCCATCGGGGCAACGAGCCCGTCGGGCACCCCGTCGGCGACGAGGCCGCCCACCTTGAACACCACGGCACCCGCAGTGATGGGCACCGCCATCAGGAAGCTCGCCCGAGCTGCTGCGTCGCGGTCGAAGCCCAGCAGGCGGGCGGCAGTCATCGTGATGCCGCTGCGCGACGTGCCGGGATTCAGGGCCAGTGCCTGCGCGGCGCCCACCACCAAGGCGTCGCGCATCCGGTAGTCGGCGATCTGCCGCCCGCCGCCGCGCCGGTCGCTCCACCACAGCAGCATGCCGAACACGATGAGCGACACGGCGATGATCACCGGCGTGCCGAGGCGCTCGTCGATGAATCCCTCGAACAGCGCACCCACGGCAGCGCCCGGCAGCGCCGACAGCACGAGCAGCCACGCCAGCCGGCCTTCGGGCGATGCGGGGCGACGTCGCGACACCACGAGTGCAGCGCCCTCGCGCGCGTACACGACGAGGTCGCGGCGGAAGTAGGCCACGAGTGCCACCAGGGTGCCGAGGTGCAGTGCCACGTCGAACGACTTCTTCACCGAAGGGCCGAGGCCCGCACCGGCGAAGTCGTCCCAGCCGGCCAACCACGGCACGAGCAGCAGGTGGCCGCTCGACGAGATCGGGAGGAACTCGGAGAGTCCCTGCACGAGCCCGAGCACGATCGCGTGGAGGATCGGCATCAGCGGATCATCGTACGATCCGCGGCGACCACGGCCGGGGCTCGTCCCAGTGATGCCCGACCACCGACGCCTCGCGCAGCTTGGCGAGGAAGTCGGCAGGGCCGTCGAAGTCGGGCATCTCGACAAATGCTGCGCCGAGCGCGGCAGGCACGTGCGCGTCGCTGCCGGCACCAGCGGCAAGATCGAACTCGGCGGCGAAGTCGGCGGCACGGCGGTTGAGGCTCGGCAGTGACGTCTTCGCGTTCAGCACCTCGACCGCATCGAGCAGGCCCGCTACCGCCAGTTCGTAGAGGGCCACCTCGGCCATGTTGCGGCGCATCGGGTCGAAGGGGTGCGGCACGTACACGACGCCCCCCTGCTCGCGGATCGCCCGGGCCGCGTCAGCCGGCCACGTGCCGGCAGGTATGCGCTCGCGGAGAAACAGTCCAATGATCTCCCCCGCGTGGGTACGCAGTTCTTCGCCCACGATCACGCGGCACGGCAGCCGCCCGGCCAGGTCGACGGCTCCTCCGATCGCCTGGTGGTCGGTGATGCACAGCACGTCGATGCCCGACTCGACAACCGCCTGCTCGATCTCGTCGGGCGTCGTCGTGCTGTCGCCGCTCCACTTCGTGTGGCTGTGCATGTCGACACGCACCCACCCGGCACGCTGCGGAGCGGCGAGGTGCGGATGGCGCTCGATTGCGGGCGCCTGCGCTGCGGTCACGAGCCGCTCAGGGTGACGTCGCGGATGACGAGGCTCGGGCAGCAGGCGCGGCTGGGGAGCCACTCGAAGTCGTTGCCCACCTCGGCGATGTCGAGCAGCATCCGCTGCAGGGTGGACGCGATGGTGAACTCGCGTACGGGTGCGGCGATGGCGCCGCCGTCGATGAGCATTCCCGACGCGCCGACCGAGAAGTCGCCGCTGATGGCGTTGACGCCGCTGTGCAGTCCCTGCACCGACTGAATCAGCACGCCCTCGCCTACCTCGGCGACGAGCGCCGCCTGGTCGCGGGTGCCCGGCTGCAGTTGCAGCGCGAGACAGCCGACGCCCGGCGTGCCGGCGTAGCCGCCGCGGACTGCGTTGCCGCTGCTGCGGGCGTCGAGCCGCTTGGCGCTGTAGCTGTTGTGCGTGAACATCTTCAGCACGCCGTCGTCGATCAGCACGTTACGGCGGGCAGCCAGGCCCTCCCCATCGAGGTCGGTGGCGGTATAGGCCATCGGGTTCGTGGGGTCGTCGACGAGGGTGATGATCGAACTGGCGATCTGGTCGCCCATCCGATCCTTGAAGATGCTGCGCCCCTTCGCCACTGCCTCGCCGTTCATGGTGCCGCCGATGATCGACAGGAATGACGAGGCCACGATCGGGTCGAGAATCACGGTGGTGCGCCGGCTCGAGGGCTTCGTGGTGCCCAGCAGGCGCGTGGCCCGGTCGGCGCCCTCGCGGGCGGCGCGCTCGAGGTCGAAGTCGTGCGGCGACTTGCCGACGCTGTAGCCGAACCCGGTCTGGGTCTCGCCGCCGTCGTCGGCGAGCGTGCTCACCGTCACGGCGCACGAGTTGCCGCGTCCCGAGCGGCGCACCCCGGCCGAGTTGGCCACGGCGCTCTCGCCGTCGGAGTCCATGTAGTTGGCATCGTCGACGCGGATGCGGCGGTCGGCGCCGAGCGCGAGCCGCTCGAGTTCCTTGGCGATGTCGATCTTGCGGTCGGTGGGGAACGCCGCCAGGTCGGCATTCCACAGCTCCTGCTCGACGACGTCGACGCCGTCAGGTGACGCCATGCAGGCCCACTCGTCGGGCGTGCCGAACTGGACGCTGTCGCGAGCATCGGCCAGCACCTCGGCGATCGCCGACTCGTCGAGCGTGCCCGCATAGGCGAAGCCGGTGCGGCCGTCGCGGATGACCCGGATGCCGATGCCCTCGGACTGCGCGCTGACGAAGTGCTCGACCTCGCCCTCGTAGACCCGGATCTCGGTGCTCGTGCCGCGGCTCAGGTAGGCCTCGACCTGCTCGCCGGGCCGCGCCTGGGCGACGATCCGGTCGGCGATCGTCAGCAGCTCGGCGCTGCGGTCGCCGCTCATGCCGCCGTGCCGCCGACCGTGAGGCTGGTGACCCGCAGCGTCGGCTGGCCGTCGCCCACCGGCACGCCCTGGCCGTCCTTGCCGCACGTGCCGGGATTCCCCATCGCGAAGTCGTTGCCGAGCATGTCGATGTCGCACAGCACCTGCGGGCCGTTGCCGATGAGATTGCCCTCGCGCAGCGGCGTGGTGATCTCGCCCCCCTCGATGAGGTAGGCCTCCTGCATGCCGAACACGAAGTCGCCCGTGGCGGTATCGACGCTGCCGCCGCCGAGCTTGGCGACGTAGACGCCGTAGTCGGTGGCCCTGACGATGTCGTCGGGCTCGTCGGCGCCGTTCAGCACGTAGGTGTTGGTCATGCGCACCATCGGCAGGCAGTCGTACGCCTGGCGGCGGCCGTTGCCGCTCTGGCGCCGTCCTTCCTTGCGGGCACGCAGGTAGTCCCACATGTAGTCGGTGAGGACGCCGTTCTCGATGAGGATGTTGTACTGGCTCGGGTGGCCCTCGTCGTCGTAGCCGAGTGCTCCCCACTCGCCCGGCATGGTGCCGTCGTCGACGAGCGTCACCAGCGGCGACGCCACCAGTTCGCCCTTCTTGCCGCGGTAGACGCTGCTGCCCTTGGCCACGAGGTCGGCCTCGAGCCCGTGTCCGCACGCCTCGTGGAACAGCACGCCGCCGCTGCCCTGCTTGATGACCACCGGCAGCGCGCCGCTGGGCGCCGGACGGGCATTCAGCTTGGTGAGCGCGATGCGCGCGGCGTCGCGCGCCAGCGCATCGACGTCGACGCTGTCGAACATCTCGAAGCCGATCGTGTGCCCTGCGCTCTGCGAGCCGGTTTGCATGCCCGTGTCGCCGTTGGCAACCGCACTGATGCGCACGAGCGTGCGCACCCGCTCGTCGCCAACGAGCACGCCGTCGGTATTGGCGATGAGCACGTGCTTGCGAAGGTCGGCATAGCCGGCGACCACCTGCACGATGGCAGAGCCCGAGGCGCGCGCCGCGTCGTCCATGCGAACGAGCAGGGCCACCTTGTCGGCAGTGGGCACGTCGTCGGGATACTGCTCGACGGGGCTCACCACCCGCGCTGGGGATGGAGTGAGGGCAACGGTGCGCGTGGTGCCGTCGCCTCGGCTCGCCGCGGCAGCGGCTGCCTCGGCGGCGGCCAGCAGGCCGCGCTCGCTGAGGTCGGACGTGTGGGCGAACCCAGTGGTGTCGCCCTTCACGACGCGGATGCCCGCACCTCGGTCGCGGCCCCGAGCCACCTGATCGACGCGGCCGTCGTCGAGGTTCACCCCGGTGCTGCGCTTGTCCTCGGCGTACACCTCGGCGAACTCGGCACCGGTGCGCACCGCCGCCGAGAGCACTCGCTCGAGGACATCCTTCTCGATGATCGACAGACCAGACATGGCGTCAGGCTACCGATGCCCCCGAGGCGCGTTCTCGGCGGTCAGGCAAGATTGCTGGTGCGCGGGTAGACGTCACCCGGGTCGGTGAGCACGTTCACCAGATACGGGACGCCCGACGCAAAGGCGCGGTCGAGTGCAGGCCCGATGTCGCCGGGCTCGGTGACCGTCTCCCCCGCGCCCCCCAGCGCCCTCACGACATCGTCGTAGCGGCAGGCGGGCTGCAGGTCGCAGGCCATGTCCCACCCGTAGACCGCCTGCATCGGATGCTTCTCGAGTCCCCACATGCCGTTGTTGCCCACCGCCCTCACCACCGGCAGTCCGTGGCGCACCATCGTGTCGGCATCCATCAGGCTGAACCCGGCAGCGCCGTCGCCGAGGAGCAGCACCACCTGGCTCGACGGCCGCACGGTCCGGGCGGCGATGGCATAGCCCGGCCCGTTGCCGAGGCAGCCGTACGGGCCGGTGTCGAGCCAGCATCCGGGTTCGTGCACCTCGACGAACTTGCCGGCGTAGCTGGCGAAGTCGCCGCCGTCGCAGATGACCACGGCATCGCGGGCAAGGCGCCGGCCGAGCTCGCCGTAGATGCGCCCCGGCTTCACCGGCGACGAGTCGGCATCGAGCATCGCCCGATCGGCGGCACGGCCGCGCTCCTCGGCGGCGCGCAGCTCGCCGATCCAACCTTCGTGGTCGGCGCGGGGACCGGCGTGGTCGGCGAATGCGCGCAGCACGAGATTGCTGTCGCCCGCCACCGTGGGCACGTCGACGTGCGACGCCCGCTGCTCGACACTGTCGACGACGTGGGCAACCGCAGCACTGCCGAACCGGCCGAAGCCGATGCGGAAGTCGAGCGGCGTGCCGAGCACGACGACGAGGTCGGCGCGCTGCTTCAGCAGTCCGCGCGTGCGGAGGAAGGCGAGCTCGTGGTCGGCTGGCAGCAGGCCGCGCCCCAGTCCGTTGAAGAACACCGGCACCCGGAGGTGCTCGACGGCAGCGCGCAGCGCGTCCCATGCGCCGTCCCAGTACACGTCGCTGCCGACGATGAACGCCGGCCGCTCGGCAGTGGCCACCATCGACGCGAGTCGCTGCACGTCGTCCGGATCGGGCGCGATGCCGAGGCCGACACACTCGTCGGGCACCGGCACCTCGCCCGACGCCGGGCCGAACACGTCGAGCGGGAAGTCGATGAACGTCGGCCCGCGGTGGGGTGTCATCGACCGGCGGGCGGCCGCGTGCACGACCGTGCCCGCCTGCGCCGGATCGAGCAGCGTGGTGGCCGACTTGGTGACCGACGCCAGCACCGGCACGTGGTAGAACTCCTGCAGCGAGCCGGCACCCCAGCGACCGGCGGGCGCACGGCCGCCCAGCACCACTACCGGCGAGCCGTTGAAGTGCGCCGAGGTCACCGCCGACACCCCATTGGTGATCCCCGGTCCGGCGGTCAGCGCCGCAAGTCCGGGCCGGCGGGTGAGCTTGGCGTAGGCCTCGGCAGCGAAGGTCGCCGTCTGCTCGTGACGGGTGTCGACGACGCGCATGCCCTGGTTGCGGGCCGCCTCGTAGAAGGGCCAGATGTGGCCGCCGTTCAGCGTGAACATCACGTCGGTGCCGAACGCCCGCATCGCTGCCACTGCCTGCTGTCCTGCGTGTCCGTCCATGTGCGCCCCCTCCTGCCTGCGTGGGCGAACCGTAACCGTGCGGGGATAGCGTTCCAGCCAATGGTCCTGCAGCAGATCCGCCAGCCGGCCGACCTCCGGGGTCTGTCGGCCACACAGCTGGCCGAACTGGCCGGCGAGATCCGCGATTTCATCGTGCAGGCCGTGGCCGAGAACGCCGGCCACCTCGGCAGCAACCTCGGCGTCGTCGAGCTCACCCTCGCCCTGCACAGGGTGTTCGACTCCCCGGCCGACTCGATCATCTGGGACACGGGCCACCAGGCATATGTCCACAAGATCGTCACCGGCCGGCAGGCCGGCTTCGACGAACTCCGCCAGGCGGGCGGGCTGTCGGGCTACCCGAACCGCGAGGAGAGCGCCCACGACCTCGTCGAGAACAGCCACGCCTCCACGGCCCTCTCGTATGCGTACGGCCTCGCCGTGTCGCGCGATCTTGGCTCGTCGCCGGTTCGCCACATCGTCGCCGTCATGGGCGACGGCTCGATGACGGGCGGCATGGCCTACGAGGCGCTCAACAACATCGGTCACGCCGGCAAGCGCGTCATCATCGTGCTGAACGACAACGGGCGCAGCTACGCGCCCACCATCAGCAACCTCACTGCCGCCAGCTCGACGGTGTCGCAGCGCATCACCGAGAAGCTCTCGCACAGCCTCACCAGCATTCGCCTCAATCCCACCTACGTGCGCCGCCAGCGACGGCTCGAGCACTTCCTGCGCGAGCTGCCCTATGTGGGCGAGCAGGCCGAGAAGGGTGTCGAGGCCATCAAGGCAGCCGTCCGCGAGTTCCTCCAGCCGCCGTCGTTCTTCGAGGCGCTCGGCGTGCGGTATGTCGGGCCCATCGACGGCCACGACATCGACGAGCTCGAGGGAGCGTTCCGCAACGCGATCGAGCTGTCCGCCGAGGGTCCCATCGTCGTGCACGTGCTCACGCAGAAGGGCCGCGGCTACCCGCCCGCCGAGGACGACGACGAGAAGAACCTGCACGATGCCCCGGTGTTCGACCCCGCCGTCGGCCCGCCGCCGGCACTCGTCACCGGCTACACGCAGGCGTTCGCCGAGGGCATCATCAAGGAAGCCGAACTCGACCAGCGAGTCGTGGCCATCACGGCGGCGATGCCCGGCCCCACCGGCCTGCTGCCGTTCCAAGCGCGCTTCCCCGATCGGTTCTTCGACGTCGGCATCGCCGAGCAGCATGCCGTCACCGGCGCTGCGGGCATGGCGCTCGGCGGCCTGCGGCCGGTGGTCGCGCTCTACTCGACGTTCCTCAACCGCGCCTGGGACCAGGTGGTCTACGACGTGGCGCTCCATCGCCTGCCGGTGGTGTTCTGCATCGACCGAGCCGGCGTCACCGGCCCCGACGGCGCCAGCCATCACGGCATCTATGACCTCGCCCTGCTCAGCAAGGTGCCCGGCATGCGCGTCCTCGCGCCCTCGAGTGCCGAAGACCTGCAGGCGATGCTGCACGACGCCATCCACCTCGCCGACGACGGCCCGGTGGCCATCCGCTGGCCGCGCGGCGCCGCCCACCACGTGGGAGAGCACGAGGTGGGCAGCGGCCTCATGGCCCGGCGGGTCGCCGAGGGCGACGGCTCGGTGGCCATCCTCGCCGTCGGCAAGATGCTCGTCGAGGCGCAGCGTGCCGCTGCCCGCCTTGCCGATGCGGGCACGCCGGCAACCGTGTGGGACGTCCGGTCGTGCCGTCCGCTCGACCCGGCGATGATCGCCGATGCCGCCCGGCACCGTCTGGTCGTCACCTGCGAAGACGGCATCCGCGACGGCGGCATCGGCATGTCGATCGCCGATGCCGTGCACGAGATTCGCCACGACGTGCCCGTCAGGGTGCTCGGCCTGCCCGACCGATTCATCCAGCAGGGTGTCGCCGACCGGCTCCTCGCCTCGCTCGGCCTCGATGCCGACGGGATCATCGCCGCCGCACGGGGCGAATAGCCTCGGCCCGTGGCCGTGCCCGATCTCTCCCGCGAACTCGACTTCGCCCTGCAGCTCGCTGATCTCGCCGACGGCATCACCGCACCGCACTACGTCAACCGGTCGTTCACGCTCGACTGGAAGGCCAACCGCTCGGAGGTCACCGAGGCCGACCGCGACGCCGAGCTGGCCGTGCAGCGCCGGGTGCTCGACGAGCGCCCGCAGCACGCCCTGTTCGGCGAAGAGCACGGGCTCGTCGGCAACACCGACTCGCCGTGGAAGTGGATCATCGATCCCATCGACGGCACGAGCAACTTCGTGCGCGGCATTCCCGTATGGGCATCGCTCATCGCGCTCACCCACGAAGAGCTCGGAGCCGTGGTGGGCGTCGTCTCCGCGCCCGTGATGGGAATGCGCTGGTGGGCGGCCGCCGGGCAGGGCGCCTTCGCCGACGGCCGCCAGTGCCGGGTGTCCACCGTGTCGCGCCTCGACGAGGCCCAGGTGTGCGTCACCTACTCGCCGGGCTGGTCCGAGATCGGCGGCATGCAGCACCTCGTCGGCCTGCAGGAGCGCGCCTACCGGGCGCGCGGCTTCGGCGACTTCTGGCAGCACATGCTCGTTGCCGAGGGCGCAGTCGACATCGCCGTCGACGCGATCGGGCTCGAGCCCTACGATCTCGCCGCTGTGATGGTGGTGGTCGAGGAGGCCGGCGGACGCTTCACCGACCGCGCCGGCACGCGCACCTTCGAGCACGACTCGGCGATCTCCTCCAACGGACTCCTGCACGAACTGGCGCTCTTCCCATGACACACGACCTCGTCATCTCGAACGCACTCCTCGTCGACGGCACGGGTGCGCCGGCGCGTCACGCCGATGTCGCCGTCGACGGCGATCGCATCGTCGAGGTCGGCCGCGTGCGCAGCGGCGGCCGCACCGTCGTCGACGCCGACGGACAACTCCTCACGCCCGGCTTCGTCGACGTCCACACCCACTACGACGCGCAGGCCACATGGGATCCCTACGTCACGCCATCCGGCTGGCATGGCGTCACCACCGTGGTGATGGGCAACTGCGGCGTCGGGTTCGCTCCCGCCGCGCCCGACCGGCACGACTGGCTCATCCAGTTGATGGAGGGCGTCGAGGACATTCCCGGCAGCGCCCTCGCCGAGGGCATCACGTGGGACTGGGAGACCTTTCCGCAGTATCTCGACGCACTGGCATCGATGCCGCGGGTGCTCGACATCGCCGCGCAGATCGGCCACGGCCCGGTGCGCGCCTACGTGATGGGCGACCGCGGCGCCGCCAACGAGCCCGCCACCGACGACGACATCGCTCGGATGGCGGACATCGTCGGCGAGGCACTTCGCGCCGGGGCCTTCGGCTTCACCACCTCGCGCACGCCGCTGCACCGCGCCAAGGACGGCGAACTGGTGCCGGGCACCACCGCCGACGAGCGCGAGTTGCTGGGCATCGCCGATGCCATCGCCGCAGCCGGGCACGGCGTGTTCCAGTTCGCCCCCGAGCACGCCAAGGTGCCGGTGAGCGAGTGGCCCTGGATGCGCAAGGTCGCGGCGCGCACCGGCCAGCCGGTGAGCGTCAACCTCAGCCAGCCCGACACGGCGCCCGACCTGTGGCGCGAGGTGCTGCGGCTGCTCGACGAGGCGAACGCCGACGGCCTGCCGATCGTCGCCCAGGTGGCCGGTCGCAGCATCGGCATCCTCTACTGCCTCGAGGGCAGCGTGCATCCCCTGATGTTCCATCCCGCGTACCGCGAGATCGACCACCTGCCGCATCTCGAACGCGTCGCAGCGCTGCGCGATCCCGAGCGTCGCCGGCGCATCATCCACGACACGCCCGATGACGGCCTGTTCCGTGCCGCGGTGCAGGGCGCATTCCACAAGATGTGGGTCGTCGACGGCAGCAACATCGACTATGAGCCGCATCCCGACGACAGCGTCCTCGGCGTGTCGCGGCGCACCGGCGTGCCGCCCATGCAGATCGTGCTCGACCAGCTGCTGCACGACGAGGGCCGCGGCATGCTCTACGCGCCATTCTTCAACTACGGCTACGGCGATCTCGGCTTCATCGCCGAGGCACATCAGCACCCGCACACGCGCATGGGCCTCGCCGACAGCGGCGCGCACTGTGGCGCCATCTGCGACGGCGGCATGCCGACGTTCATGCTCACCCACTGGACGCGCGATCGAACCCGGGGCGACCGCCTTCCGCTCGAGCACATCGTGCGCCGCCAGACCGCCGAGACCGCGGCGCTCTACGGGATGCGCGACCGCGGCGTCGTGGCACCCGGGTGGCGCGCCGACCTGAACCTCATCGACTACGGCCGACTGTCGTTCGACGTGCCGCGCATGGCCTACGACCTGCCCGCCGGCGGCCGTCGCCTCGTGCAGCGCGCACGCGGTTACGTGGGCACGTGGGTCGCTGGGGTGCGCACCGTCGACCACGACGAGTTCACCGGCGCACTGCCCGGCACGCTGCTTCGCGCCGCGCACTGCGCCACGTAACCCGAACGGAGCACCATGGCCGACGACGTCACCCATTACGACGCAATCGAGGCGTACTGCGACCGACTCAGCTATGCGGCCGGCGACACCGTGCGGCTGCACACATGGTGCGCGACCGCGCAGCACGACGTCGCCGTCGCCAGGTGGGATGCCGACGGGCCGGGCCGGCCCGTGTGGTCGGCCACCGGCATCGCCGGCGTGGCCCACCCCACGCCCGACACCGCCGACGCGTCCGGGTGCGGCTGGCCGGCGGCCGTCGACATCCCCGTCGCCGACGACTGGCGCAGCGGTGTCTACCTGGTCACCCTGCACGCGCACGGGGCCGTGCACGAGCGCGCCGTCGGCCACGCGATGTTCGTCGTGCGCGCCACGCGGCCCACCTCGCCGATGCTGCTCGTGCTCGCCACCAACACCTACAACGCCTACAACAACTGGGGCGGCCGAAGCCTCTACACCGGCGGGCACCAGGTGAGCTTCGACCGGCCCTTCGGCCGCGGACTGCTCGTGCGGCCGCGCGTCGACAACATCGACCGCAAGAGCCCCGTCACCGCCCCCGGTCACGAGCCCGACATCGACGGCGCCGCCTACCAGGAGTACCGCTGGGCACACGGCTATCCCGGCTACATGAGCTCGTCGGGCTGGTTCGCCTACGAGCGCCGCTTCGTCGAGTGGGCCGAGTCGCAGGACATCGCATTCGACTATGCGGTGTCGAGCGATCTCGAGCAGCGTCCCTCGGTTGTCAGCGGCTATCGGCTGGTGCTCGGCGTGGGCCACGATGAATACTGGTCGGCGGCACAGCGCGACACCATCGAGCGCCACGTCGCCGACGGCGGCAACTACGCCAGCTTCTCGGGCAACACCATGTTCTGGCAGGTGCGCCTGTCGCGCGGCGGACGCGACATGACTGCCTTCAAGTACCGGGCCCACCGCGACGACCCGGTGCTCGGCACCGATCGCGCCGAGACCATGTCGGGCATGTGGTGCGATCCCGTCGTGGGCCGACCCGAGTGGTGGTTCCTCGGCGCAGGTTCGGCGTTCGGCCTCTACAGCCGATTCGGCCGGTCGACACCGCGGGCATCGGGCGGCTTCACCGTGTACCGCGACACGCACTGGATGTTCGAGGGAACCGGCCTCAGGTACGGCGACCAACTCGGCGCCTCCCTCGGCGCCGTGGGCTACGAGACCGTCGGCTGCCGGCTCGGCCTCGACGAGTTCGGCCTGCCGGTGTCGATGAACGCCGACCGTCCCCCCGACATCGAGGTCGTCGCCTTCGCCCCGTCGTCGAACCTGGGAGCCGGCGACTATCCCGCCTCGGTGGCGGCCAGTAGCGAGCAGTGCGATCTCGAGTTCGTCGCCTCGCGGCTGTACGGCGACGAGAGCCCCGAGTCGATCGCCCGAGTCCGCCACGGCAACGCCGTCATGCTCACCTGCAGGCCCAGCAGCGCCGGCACTGTGGCCACCATCGGCTCGACCGACTGGGTGTACGCCCTCGGCGATCCTGCCGTTGCCCAGGTGACGCGCAACGTGCTGCAGCGGCTGTCGCGCTGACGGCAAGGCCCTAGCCTGCTCCCATGCCCGATACGCCCGACCGGCTGCAGCCAGCCACGCGCGCCATCCTCAGCGGCCGCCACGAGCGGTCGCTGGCGCCGCCGCTGTGGGCAAGCTCGGTCTGGGAGAGCGAGGACTTCGACGACGCCCACCGCCGTGCCGTGGGCCAGCGCTCCGACCAGTTCTACAGCCGGTACGGGAACCCCACCGTGCAGGCATTCGAGGAGGCCGTTGCCGACCTCGAGGGTGCCGAGGCGGCGCTGGCATTTGCCAGCGGCATGGGCGCGCTCAGCACCGTCGTGCTGGCGCTCTGCGGAAGCGGCAGTCATGTCGTCGCCCAGCGCACGCTCTACTCGGCCACGCTCGCGTTCCTGCAGGGCCCGTGCGCGCGGTTCGGCATCGATGTCACCTTCGTCGACGGCACGCAGCCGGGCGCGTTCGCCGCGGCGGTCGAGCCAGGGCGCACGATGCTCGTGATCGCCGAGACGCCGTCGAACCCGACGCTCGGGATCGTCGACCTCGACGAGCTGGGCAGCCTCCGCGGCCCCATCACGCTGGTCGACTCGACATTCGCCACGCCGCTCGGCCAGCAGCCGCTGCAGCATGGCGTGCACCTCTCGCTCCACTCGGCCACCAAGGGCATCGCCGGGCACAACGACGCCACGCTCGGCGTGGTGAGCGGCGAGCGCGAGCTGATCGACGGCATCTGGGGATACGGGGTGCTGCACGGCGCGACACCGTCGCCGTTCGACGCACTCAATGCCCTGCGCGGCATCCGCACCCTCGACGTGCGCACCGAGCGCCAGTCGGCGACGGCCCTTCGGCTGGCGCGGGCGCTCGCCGAGCACGACGCCGTGTCGGCCGTGCACTACCCGGGCCTCGAGTCGCATCCGCAGCACGCCACCGCACTCCGCCAGATGCGCCACTTCGGCACGGTGCTCGCCTTCGAACTGCGCGGCGGGCGCCAGGCCGCCGAGCGGACGATGTCGGCGCTCTCCATCCTTCGCGTCGCCACGTCGCTCGGCGGTCC
>JBJTRF010000011.1:0-22681 GCA_046076025.1 Ilumatobacteraceae bacterium | reverse complement strand
CCGATGTAGTGCACCAGCAGGTCGTCGCAGGTCTTGGCGGCGGGGCCCGCGCCCTCCTTCAGCGTCGTCACCTGCAGGTCGGTGGGGATCGCCGCCGGAATCTGCACGGCGGGCTTGGCGTAGGGGATCGTGGTGGTGGTGGCCGCGGTGGACGCCGGTGCGGCCGTGCCGGGCGCCGAGGTGCTGGTGGGGCACGTGGGCGGGATACCCGAGGCGTCGGTGGTGTCGGTGCCGATCGAGTCGTCGAGGGTGACGGCCGTGCCGGTGCTGGTCTCGACGCTGTCGTCGCCGCCGATGAAGTAGACGGCCGCAACGACGCCGACCACGAGCAGGGCGACGATCGAGATCCGCATGCCGACCCTCTTCGACTTGCGCACCCGGGCATCTCGAGCGAGCTGCTCGAGACGAGCCTGACGGTTGGCCTTCTGACGTTCGCGCTTGGCAGTTCCCACGGAGATGGGAGGTTACCGGAGCGGCGTGCCGACATTCCCGTCGGCGGCTCAGGCGTCGCTGCCGCAGCCGACCGCTTCGACGTCGTTGCCGCTGCGCTCCCCGGTGTCGCCCGGGTGCTCGGACTTGGCCATCAGGTAGCCGATCGCCCGCTCCATCTTCGGGAAGCGGTTGGCCAGCGCCCAGAACTCGGCCCCGTGGTGCGGCACCACGAGGTGGCACAGCTCGTGCATGATGACCGAGTCGATGACCCAGTCGGGAAACGGCGCCAGGCGCGTGCTGATCGCGATGGTGCGCCGCTCGGGCGAGCAGCTACCCCATCTCGCCGTCATCGAGTCGCTCCACGTCACCTGCGCCGGTGTCGGCAGCCCGTAGGTGGAGGCGAGGCGGGCGGCACGGCGTGGCAGGTCGAGGCGCTCGGCGCGGGTGCGGCGCCGGAAGCTCTCGGTCATCTGCTCCACCCAGCGCCGCTCGTCGGCACGCGACATCCAGCCGGGCACGGTGACGCGCAGCACGCTGCCCCGCAGCTGGGCCCCGACGGTGCGCTTGCGGCGTGTCGATCGCACCACCTCGACCGTGAACGGATCGCCGGTAGATGACGCGCCCGACGTAATCACCGGCACGTGGTCGGCGGCCTGTGCCGCGTTGTCGACCGCTGCGCCGTTGTTCGACACGTCGTCGGGACCGTCGTCGTTGCGGGCAGCGGCCACCGCGGCGAGGGTACCCGCCGCGGCCCCGCACTACGCTGCGTCCATGGCCGTGCTCCGACTGTTCGCCGCGGCCCGCGAGGCGGCGGGCGTGCAGCGGGTGCGGTTCGACGGCGCCACGGTGGGCGATGTCCTGCACGAGGCGGTGACGGCATTCGGCGAGCCGTTCAGCGACGTGCTGGCCAGCTGCCGGGTGTGGGTGAACGGCGAGCCGGCCGAACCCGGCGATCATGTTGCGGCGGACGACGAGGTGGCCGTGCTGCCGCCGGTGAGTGGAGGATGACGATGACCGACAATCCGAAGGACCTCTCGCTGGCCGACCTGCGCTCGCTGCGCGCCGAGCTGCAGCACAGCGACGATGTCGTCAGCTACGTGCGCCGCCTCGCCCAGGTGCGCCTCGACCTCGTGAGGGCCGAGCGGACGCGACGCAGCGGCGGTGAGGTGTCGGGCGACATCACCGGCGACCTGTCGAGCATCCTCAGCTCGCACCTCGTGGGGGGCACGGCGCGCCCGCCTCGGCCCGCCGACGACTTCAGCGGCCACCCGCTGGCACTCGAGCTCGACGAACTGTGCGCGTCGTGGGGCGGCACCGAGATGGGCGAGCTCGACGATGCCGAGCTTGCCGAGTACGAGGGCCGCCTCGCCGCCTGGGAGTCGCAGCGCTCGGCCGAGCGCAAGGCCTTGTTCGCGCGCATCGACACACTGAGCGCCAAACTGGTGCGCCGCTACCGCGACGGCGAGGCCGACCCCGCCGGCCTGTTGGCCGACGACTGACCACCCAGCAGCTGGCCCGCGTTCGTGCAGACCGTCAGCCGCTGCGTGGTGTGCGTCGCAGCACGGCGAGCGACAGCAGTCCGCTCAGCACCGATGCAACCAGGATGCCCATCTTCGCGTCGGTGAGCTGTGCCTCGTCGGTGAAGGCCAGCTCGGCGATGAACAGCGCCACCGTGAAGCCGATGCCGGCGGCGGCGCCCGCACCCGTGAGGTGGCGCAGCGTGGTGCCCTCCGGTCGGCTCGCCACGCCGCTGCGGATGGCGCCGAGCGAGACGAGGAGCACGCCGAGTGGCTTGCCGGCAAGGAGGCCGACGACGATGCCCCACGTGACGGCCGAGCCGGCAGCGCTGCGCAGGCTCTCGCCCGACACCTCGATGCCCGCATTTGCGAGCGCGAAGACGGGCACCACCAGATAGCTGGTCCACGGGTGCAGCAGGTGCTGGAGCCACTCGACGGTGCTCACCGAGTCGCGGGCCCGCTGCGCCTCGAGCCGAGCCGCCTCGGCCGTCATCGGCACGGACCCGGCAGGCCCGCCGGCGCCGACGGCAAGCTTCGTGCCATCGAGTGCTGTGCCATCCAACGCTGTGCCATCTAGTTCGTCAGCGTCGACGAGATCGGTGCTCGGCCGCGGCGTCGTCGGCGCCAGCAGTCCCATGGCGACGCCTGCCAGCGTGGGATGCACGCCCGCCTCGTGGAGGGCAACCCACAGCACGATGCCGAGCGCCACGTACGCCGCGATCCGCTGCATGCCGACGCGGCGCAGCACCAGCGTTGCCGCCAGCGCGGCGGCGGCAAGGCCGAGCCACTGCAGTTCGGTGCCCTTCGAGTAGAAGACGGCGATCACGATGATGGCGCCAATGTCGTCGACCACCGCCAGGCCGAGCAGGAAGGCGCGCAGCGACTGCGGCACCCGCGACCCGGCGAGGGCGAGCACTCCGACGGCGAGGGCGATGTCGGTGGCCATCGGAACGCCCCAGCCCTGTGCGGCATCGCGCCCGGCGATGGCGAGGTAGAGGAGTGCCGGCACCACCATGCCGCCCACGGCGGCGGCCAGCGGCAGCGCAGCGGCTCGCCGGTCGGCGAGGTGGCCGGTGGCGGTCTCGCGGCGGATCTCGAGGCCGACGACGAGGAAGAACAGCGTCATGGCTGCGTCGTTCACCCAGTGGCGCAGGTCGAGGGCCATGCCGATGCTGCCGAGCGACACGGCGGCCATGGTGTCCCAGAGCTCGTGGTAGGCGTCTCGCCACGGCGAGTTCGCCCAGACCAGTGCCACCGCAGCAGCCCCGACCAGCAGGGTGCCGCCGGCGGCCTCGGTATGCAGGAAGTCTCGAAGCGGCCGCAGGACGCGCACCGCCGCCCGGTTGGTCGTGCCCATTTGCCCATTGTCGCACCCGCGGCCCCGGGCTCTCCATCGGGCACGGGCGCTCGGTCACCGACTGGGCCGACATCCGGGCCGACATCTGGCCGAGGCGGGGGTAGGCACGACCCGACGGGAATCCCCCATGCCTCGCTAGCGTTCGGTTTCCTGTGCAGCGCGTCGCCGTGCTTTCCCTCCACACCTCCCCCCTGGCCCAGCCGGGCTCGGGCGACAGTGGCGGCATGAACGTGTACGTGCGCGAGCTCGTCTCGGCCCTGTCGCAGTCGGGTGTCGAGTGCACCACCTTCACCCGGCGCACGTCGGCCGCCCAGCCCGAGATGGTGATGGTCGAGCCCAACCACCGCGTGGTGCACGTCAGCGCCGGCGAGTTCGACCTCGCCAAGGAGCACCTGCCCGACGTGCTGCCCGAGTTCGGCGACCGGGTGATCCGCCACCTGCGCAGCGAGTTCCCCGCCGATCTCGTCCACGCCAACTACTTCCTCAGCGGCCTCGTCGCCCACCGCATCAAGCACGCCCTCGACGTTCCCTTCGTCACCACCTTCCACACCCTGGCCAAGGTGAAGGCCGAGGGCGGCGACGCCGAGTCGCAGTGGCGCCACGACGCCGAGCAGGAGATCCTCGGATGCGCCGACGCCATCTGCGTCAACTGCACCGAGGAGGAGCGCCAACTGCTGCGGCTGTACGGACAGCCACGCGGCCGCGTCGAGATCGTGTCGCCGGGCGTCGAGCATGCGTTCTTCGCCCCGGGCGACCGCGGCGGCGCCCGCTGGGCGCTCGGACTGCCCGAGCAGGCCCCGGTGCTGCTGTTCGTCGGCCGCATCCAGCCGTTGAAAGGCCCCGACGTGGCGGTGCGCGCCCTGGCCGAACTGGGCCGCAGCGACGCGCTGCTGCTCAGCGTCGGCGGCGCCAGCGGCCAGGAGGGCGACACCGAGGTGGCGCGGCTGCGCGCCCTCGTCGACGAACTGGGCGTGACGTCGCAGGTGCGGTTCGTGCCGCCCCAGCCGCATCACATCCTGTCCACCTACTACCGCGCCAGCGATGCCGTCGTGGTGCCGAGCCGCAGCGAGAGCTTCGGCCTGGTGGCACTCGAAGCCGCGGCGTGCGGCGTGCCCGTGGTGGCCAGCGCCGTCGGCGGCCTGCTGACACTCGTCGAGCACGGACAGACCGGCTATCTCGTCGACGACCGCGACCCTGTCGTGTTCGCCCGCTACCTGCGCGACATCCTCGACCGGCCGGGCCGCGCCGCCCTGATGGGCGCCCAGGGAGCCGAGCAGGCTCGCCGCTACACGTGGCGCGCCGCGGCGACCAGACTGCGGCGCACCTACGCCGACCTGCTCGCCCGCGAGCCCGTGGCCTGCGGCTGACGCGCCGCCATGACCGACTACCACCTGCCGCCCTCGCTGGCTGCGTACGAGCTGTCGATCGACACGTGGCTGGCCGGCTTCGCCGCCGCCAACCCGATGTTCGAGGCGATCGAGCGCGGCGAGCCGAGCGAGTCGGCCGAGCCGCGCTGGTACGTGCGGCTGAAGGGCGAAGAGAAGGATCACGTCACGATCTGGATCACGCTCGGCCAGCGCACCCTCCGCTACGAGGTGTACGTGCTGCCGTATCCGCCGGAGAACGCGGCGCTCGTGTTCGAGGCGGCGCTGCGACGCAACGACCGGCTCGTCGGCGCCCACTTCTCGATCGGCGCCGAGGACGCGCTGTTTCTGCGCGGCGAACTGCCGCTGTCGGCGGTGACCGAGGCCGAGCTGGATCGGGTGGTCGGGTCGCTGTACGCGTATGTCGAGCAGGCGTTCCCGTCGCTGGTGCGGCTGGCCTTCGCCAGCAAGTTCGCCGCCGGCTGACCAGCGCGTCGGCCGGGCTGGCGCTTGCCGATCGTGCCATCAGCGTGCGCACAGCACGATGCGGGTGGGTGGCGGCGTCGGGGAAGTCGCGTCACCCACCCGCACCCGAGTGCGCGGTGCCGCCGGGCGTAGCCTGCGGGCATGGCTGTGCGGCTCGGGGTGATCGGTGGCGGCAACATGGGGGCGGCGCTCGTGGGCGGCCTGCTCGGCGCCGGCTGGCAGCCCACCGACCTTGCCGTCATCGAGGTACTGGCCGCCCGGCGCGCCGACCTGTCGGCGATGTTCCCGCTCGTCGACGCGCGTGCGTCGCTCGACGGCCTCGCCCTCGACGGGGCGCTGATCGCCGTGAAGCCCCACGATGCAGCGGCGGCCACCGCGGCAGCGGTCGCAGGCGGGGCACGACGGGTGCTCAGCATCGCCGCCGGCGTCACGCTCGCCACGCTCGAGGCAGCCGCTGGCGAGGCGGCCGTGGTGCGGGCGACGCCCAACACGCCGTCGCTGGTCGGCGAGGGGGCGGCCGCCATCGCCGCCGGCCGGCGTGCCACCGACAGCGACCTCGACTGGGCCGAGGAGATTCTCGGCTCGGTGGGCACGGTGGTGCGCGTTGGCGAGCAGCACCTCGACGCCGTCACTGGGCTTGCCGGCAGTGGACCGGCCTACCTGTTCCTCGTTGCCGAGGCCCTCACCGACGCCGGCGTCGTAGCCGGCCTGCCGCGCGCCACGTGCGAGGCGCTCGTCGCCCAACTGCTGGTGGGCTCGGCGGCACTGCTGCGCGACCGGGGCGATCCGGCGGCGCTGCGGGCGATGGTCACCTCGCCGGGCGGCACCACGGCGGCGGGCCTGCGGGTGCTCGAGGAGCAGGCGGTGCGCTCGGCCTTCATCGAGGCCGTCGCGGCAGCCACCCGGCGCAGCATCGAACTCGGCCGGTCCTGACGGGCCAGCCGCCGGTGGTCGGGTCCCCGCTGCGGGTGGGCCAGATTTTTCCGGTGTGACCCTTTTCTCACGGGCCGGTCGCGGCGTATCCTGAGCGCAGGTCGTTTCGACCGACTGGGTGAGTGATCACCCGGGCGTCGCGCCCCGCAAGGGCTGCGCCGAAGAGGGCTGGTGCCATCGGGGGGTTGGCACCGGCCCTCTGCGTTTTTCCGCACAGGTGCACGAGACGACGGTGTCAGCGGCCGACGGTAGGTTCACGGCGTGGGCCGCCGCTTCGACACCGTGTCGTTCCTCAGCGATCTCGGTCTCGGCTCCGACACGGCCGGCGTGGTGCGGGCGATCATCCGCGACGCAGCGCCGCACGCTGCCGTCATCGACCTCACCCACGGCATCGCGCCCTACGACGTTCGCGGCGGGAGCCTGGCGCTCGCCCGCGCCATCGGCTACGTGCCCTCGGGCGTGATCCTCGCCGCCGTCGACCCCGCCACCGACCGCCCCTACGTGGCCATCGAGATCGCCGACGGGGCCGGCGTGCTGGTCGGTCCCGACAACGGCCTGCTGGCCCCGGCGGCGGCGATGGCCGGTGGCGCCGAGCGGGCCGTCGTGCTGTCGACGGCAGCGCACCACCTCGTGTCGCCGGGCAGCCGGCTCGCCGTGCGCGACGTGCTCGCCCCGGCGGCGGCACAGTTGTGCAACGGCCTCGATCTCGCCGAGCTCGGCGATGCGGTCGCCGTCGAGGCACTGCTGCCGGCCGTCATCCCGCTGCCCCAGGAGGGCGCCGACGGCACCGTGGTGGCCGAAGTGCTGTGGGTGAATCACCTCGGCGACTGCCAGCTGAACGTCGGTCCCGACGATCTCGGCCTCGACGACGGCGCCGCAGTGGCACCGAGGCGCGTACAGGTGACGGTAGGTGCCGGTGCGGATGCCGTGATCCGTGTCGCCGAATGGCATGGCGTCAACGGTGAGGCGACCGCCAGCATCGGGGCGATTGCCGCCGCGGTGGATCCCTACGGCATGTTGGCGCTCGTGGCCGGCCGTCGATCGGCCGCCGACGAGTTGCGACTCGCCACCGGCGACCAGGTCACCCTGCAGGTGCTGGCCGGCGGCGCAGCATCCGGTGTCGCCGCTCCCGTCACGCTGCGGCCCGGCCCGCCGCGCTGACTGCCGCGCTGATTGGGCCCCTGCGCTGAGCAGACTGCGGACACTCGCCGGCAGCGACCGCGATCGCCGCCGCGAGTAGGTTGCCCGTCATGCGTCCGGCCACCACCCTCGCCCTCGGCCTGCTGCTGGCGGCCATTCTCGTGGCCGGCATCATCTCGCTCGTGCGCCTCTGATGCCCGACTAGCGTGCACGGCGGCACGGCGTCGTCCCATGGCGGTGACGACTCGTCCGCTTCCGGCATGGCCAACCTCGCGAACATCATCGACTCACATCCGGCCGACCGGGTCGCCATCGTGAGCAGGGGACGCACCACCACCTACGGCGCGCTGCGCGAGCAGGTGGCCCAGGTGCGCGGCGGCCTGGCGGCCTTCGGCGTCGGCGTCGGCGATCGCGTGGCGTTGCTGTGCGGCAACGGCCGCTACTTCGTCGATGCCTATCTCGCCACCATCGGCCTTGGCGCCGTGGCGATCCCGCTGAACCCGGCGAGCCCTGCGCCCGAGATCGCCCGCGAGGTGGCGGCATCGAAGCCGGTGATGGTGATCGTCGATCCGTCGGCAGCGGCGGCGTGGTCGCGCATCGACCGGGCACAGGTGCCGTCGGTGCGCACGGTGGTGCTCACCGAGCATGTTGTCGGTGAGCCCGTTGTCGGTGAGCCCGTTGTCTCGATCGATGCCACCTTCGACGACCTGCTCGGTGGGTTGCCGCTGCCGTCGATCGAGGTCGCCGACGATCACCTCGCTGCGCTGATGTTCACCAGCGGCACCGCCGGTGCCCCGAGGGCGGCGATGCTCACCCACGGCAACCTTCTCGCCAACATCGACCAGGGACGCTCGGCGGGCGCCGACATCGACGGATCCGACGTGGTGTACGGCGTGCTGCCGCTGCACCACATCTTCGGACTCAACGTCGTGCTCGGGCTCAGCCTCGCCCGCGGTGCCGCCATCGTGCTGGTGCAGCGCTTCGACCCGTCGACGGCGCTCGACACCATCCGCGAGCGCGCCGTCACGGTGCTGCCGGGCGCCCCGGCGATGTGGCTGGCCTTCAGCCACTTCGACACTGCACCCGCCGACAGCTTCGCCGGGGTGCGGCTGGCGCTCACCGGCGCGGCGAAGATGCCCGAAGAGGCGATGCGCCGCCTGCGCGACCGGTTCGGCCTCGTGCTGTACGAGGGGTACGGCCTCACCGAGGCCAGCCCGGTGGTCACGTCGTCGGCCGGCCGGCCGCAGGTGATCGGCTCGGTTGGCCGCGTGCTCGCCGGCATGCAGGTGCGCCTCGTCGACGAGGAGGGACGCGACGCACTCGAGGGAGATCCGGGCGAGGTGTGGGTGAAGGGGCCCAACGTGTTCGCCGGCTATCTCGACGATCCCGAGGCCACGCGGCGCGTGCTCACCGACGACGGGTGGCTGCGCACCGGCGACATCGCCGTGAGCGACAGCGAGGGCAACCTCTACCTCGTCGACCGCGCCAAGGACCTCATCGTCGTCAGCGGCTTCAACGTGTACCCGGCAGAGGTCGAGGAGGCGCTGGTCGAGCATCCGGCCGTGGCTGAGGCCGCGGTTATCGGCGTGCCGCATCCTCATACCGGCGAGGCCGTGAAGGCATTCGTGGTGACGCGTGCGGCGGTACACGAGGACACGCTTGTGACGTGGTGCCTCGATCGGCTTGCGCGCTACAAGTGCCCGTCGAAGGTGATGTTCGTCGATGCCCTGCCGCGCAACGCCAACGGCAAGGTGCTACGACGCGGCCTCGCCTGAGGGCCGCTGCGCCGACGCCTCACCGAGTGGCGCAGCGCTCGATGCATCATTCGGCGACGACTTCCGGGTGGCACCGGCGGTGGCGACGAGGAATCCGGCGAAGAGCACGCAGATGCCCACCAGCAGGGTGACGGCGAATGCCCGGTCCTTGCCGAGCCGTCCGGCGAGCGAGCCGCTCGCGCTCAGCACCAGCGTGCCGACGGCGATGAGCACGTTGCCCCCGACGAGCCGCCCGGGCGACTGCACACGGCGCGCGGCGCCGAGCGAGGGCTGCTGCCGACGCAGCACCCGCCATGCGCTCCAGAGCGCGCCGGCGATGATGACGAGCGCGGCGACGCCGCTGCCCACGGCGGCGAGGGCGCGCGGCGCGGCACCGAAGACCTTGCGGCCCGACGGCAGCTCGCCGCCGTCGATCGACACCCGGGCCGGCGACACCAGCACCACGCCGGCGGCAAAGCCGCTGGCCAGCACCAGCCACTGCTGCACTCGTCGGCCGACGCGCTCGCCAGCCAGCAGGTAGACGGTGCCGAGGGCCAGCCACGGCACGTTCAGCACTGCCCCCGCTGCGTAGAACACGCGGAACGTGCCGAGCGTCCAGCGATCAGACTCGGCCCACCACAGCGCAGCGGCGCCGACGGCGAACAGGGCGAGCGAGACCGACCACGCCAGTTCGTGGGGACGGCGGCGCCGTGCATACCGGTCGGCGGTACTGAATGCGAACGCGACGGCGACGAGCGTGGCACCTGCTGCGAGGGCTGCATCCATTGCCCGCCGAGCGTAGGCGGACGTCACAGGAGAACGTCGGGGCAGGCTTTGTGAACGAATGCACGAGCGAATAGCGTGCCGCACATGGCCCCCGACCGTGCACGGCGCCGCATTCCCGAGGCCACGGTCTCGCGCCTGCCGATCTACCTGCGGATCCTGGGCGAGCAGTCCGACGAGGGCGTCGACAGCATCGCCAGCGACCGGCTCGCCGAGCTCGCCGGGGTGAATGCGGCCAAGGTGCGCAAGGACCTCAGCTATCTGGGCAGCTACGGCACGCGAGGCGTGGGCTACGAGGTCGACTATCTCGTGTACCAGATCCGCCGCGAGTTGGGCCTCACCCACGACTGGCCAGTGGTCATCGTCGGCGCCGGCAACCTGGGACAGGCGCTCGCCGGCTACGGCGGATTCGGACAGCGCGGGTACCCCGTGGCCGGCATCGTCGACGTGGATCCGGCCAAGGTGGGCAGTGTCATCGGCGGCGTCCGGGTGCGGCACATCGACGAACTCGCCCAGATCGTGGCCGCGCGGGGCGTGAACATCGGCGTGGTGGCCACCCCGGCATCGGCGGCCCAGGACGCGGCCGAGCGGCTGGTGGCCTCCGGCGTCACCAGCATCCTCAACTTTGCGCCGACGGTGCTGGCCGTGCCGCGCGCCATCGAGGTGCGCAAGGTCGACCTCGCCGTCGAGTTGCAGATCCTCAGCTATCACGAGCAGCGGCGCATCGGCAGCGGCATCCAGGTCGACGGGCGTGTCCCGCAGCGATCGGCCACGGCGTAGGGACATCGCGCGATGAACATCGTTGTCATCGGGGTGAACCACCGCACCGCACCGCTCGGGCTGCTCGAACGGGTCTCGCTCGGCGGCGAGACCCTGCGCAAGGCCTCGCTGTCGCTGATGTCACGGTCGAACCTCAGCGAGGTGGTCATCCTCAGCACGTGCAATCGCACCGAGGTGTATGCGGTGGCCGAGCGGTTCCACGGCGCGCACGACGACGTGTGCGACGTGCTGTGCGAGGTGGGCGGCCTGCGAGCCGACGAACTGCGCGACCACCTCTACGTCGAGCACGACTCGGCGGCGGTGCGGCACCTGTTCGCGGTGTCGTCGGGCCTCGAGTCGGCGGTGCTCGGCGAGAGCGAGATCCTCGGCCAGGTTCGTCGCACCTGGGAGTCGGCGCGGCTCGAGGGAACGGCTCGCGGCGGCCTCAACCTGCTGTTCCGGCACGCGCTCGAGACCGGCAAGCGGGCCCGCACCGAGACCACCATCGGCCAGCACACGGCCTCGGTCAGCCACGCAGCGGTCGAGATGGCGGCCGATCGGCTCGGCACGCTCGTTGGCCGTCGGGCACTTGTCGTGGGCGCTGGCGCGATGGGCGACGGCGTCGCCATGGCGCTCAGTGGGGCAGGCGCTGAGGTGGTCATCGTGAATCGCACCGAGACTCGCGCGCACGATCTTGCCGAGCGCATCGGCGGCAGGGCAGTGCCGCTGACAGAGCTCGCTGCCGAGGCGCCGCGTGCCGATGTGATCGTCACCTGCGTCGGCGCAGGGTCGGTGCTCATCGACCGCGAGCTCGTCGACTCGTGCGGTCGCAGCGAGGCCAACCCGCTGCTCATCATCGACATCGCCGTGCCGCGCGACGTGGCACCCGACGTGGCCTCGTGCGGTGAGGTGACACTGCTGAACCTCGACGACCTCCGCGAATGGGCTGCAAGGGGCATTGCCCTCCGAGAGGTCGAGGCGCAGCGCGTGCGCGAGATCGTCGACGACGAGGTGGGACGCCACGATGTCGAGGCACTCGCCCGCCAGGCGGCGCCGCTGGTGGCGCAACTGCACGATCGAGCCGAGGCCGTGCGCCGCGCCGAACTCGAGCGGCTGTCGTCGCGCCTGTCCTCGCTCGACGAGCGCGAGCGCGAGGCCGTCGACGCCCTGACCCGCGGCATCATCGCCAAGCTGCTGCACCGTGTCTCGGTGGGCCTCAAGGACGTCGCCGGCACGCCGCGAGGCGAGCGCAACGCTGCGGCCGTCCGAGACCTGTTCGACCTCGATTGAGCGCAGGCCCGATGTCCTCGCCCGCCGCCCGCCGCCTGCGCATTGCCACGCGCGGCAGCGCCCAGGCGCGTGCGCAGGCCGAGGCAGTCGGCACCGCCCTGTCGGCGGCTGACGGCGGCCTGTCGGTCGAGTACGTGATCGTCGAGACCCTCGGCGATCGCCGCGCCGACGAGCCGCTGCACTCGATGGGCGGGCAGGGCGTGTTCGTGAAGGACGTGCAGCGAGCAGTGCTCGACGGACACGCCGACATCGCCGTGCACAGCGCCAAGGACCTGCCCAGCGCGTTGACGGCCGGCCTACGCATCGGCGCGTTCTGCGCCCGCCGCGATCCCGCCGATGCGCTCGTCGGCCGCGCCCTCGACCAGCTCGGACATGGCGCCACCGTCGCGTCGGGTTCGGTCCGCCGACGGGCGCTGCTGCAGACGCTCCGGCCCGACCTCCACTTCGTCGAACTGCGCGGCAACATCCACACTCGGCTCGGCAAGGTGCCGGCCGACGGGTCGATCGTGATGGCGGTTGCCGCACTGGAGACGCTCGGCCTGACCGATCACGTCGCCCAGCGCTTCGACGAGGCCACGTTCGTGCCGGCTCCCGGGCAGGGCTGCGTGGCGGTCGAGTGCCGCGCCGACGACGAGATGGCTGGCGTGGCGCTGCGCGCTGTCGATCATGGGCCTACCCGAGCCGCCGTCGAAGCCGAGCGTGCGTTCCTCGCCGAGCTGGGCACCGGATGCTCGCTGCCGGTGGGTGCGTACTCCGACGGCCGCTCGCTCACGGGATTTCTCGCCGATCCCGATCGCCGCCACGACGGCGGCCACTGGTGGGCGCGCCAGTCGGTGTCGCTCTCCGGCGTGCCGGGCGACGACGCTGCCACAGCGGCGCGCATCGCCCGCGAGCTGCAACTGGCACTCGGCCAGCCTGCGGGAGCACCGCCAGCGTGACGCGCAGGTCGGCCCTCGATGGTCGACGCGTTGTCGTCACGCGAGCCGCCGGCCAGTCGGGCGAACTCGAGTCGATACTGGCTGCCCGCGGCGCGCGCCCAGTGGTGGTGCCGCTCATCGAGATCGCCGCCGTCGACGAGGGCGACTCCATGCTGCGCGGTCTCGATCCGCGCGACGCGGAGTGGCTCGTGGTCACCTCGCCGAACGCGGTCGAGGCGTACTGCCGTGCCCATGCGGCGGCGCCGCCGTCCGTGGCAGCGGTCGGCACCGCGACCGCTGCAGCACTGGCGGCGCGTGGCATCGATGCCACGCTGGTGCCCGACGATCAGCGCGCCGCGGGCCTGGTGTCTGCGCTGACCGCGGCCGCTCAACCGTCGCGAGCAATCGTCGTGCAGTCGGCCGATGCGGCGCCCGAGCTCGTCGACGGGCTGCGGGCGGCCGGATGGTCGGTGACGGCAGTGGGCGCTCACCGCGCCGTGCCGCGTCGGCCGTCGGCTGCCGAGCAACTCGCCGCGCTGTCGGCCGACGCCGTGCTCTTCGCCAGCGGGTCGGCGGCGCGCGCGTGGGCGGCGGCCTTCGGTGATGGCGCGCCGCCGATCGTGGTGGCGATCGGCCCGCAGTGCGCGGCCGACGCTCGCCGCGCCGGCCTGCATGTCACCGCGGTGGCCGACGTGCATTCGATCGAGGCACTCGTCGACACGCTGGAAGCCGTGCTCGAGGGTCGGTAGAGTCCCGAGGCCACGGTAATCGCTGCCATGGCGGCTTCCGACCGGTGCGCTGCATCGGCGGCACCGCCGACGGCGCGTCGCCCGGCGATTTCACGCATGCCGCGCACCTCTCCGACTCCCGCCCGCCGCACGCCGCGCCGCCGCCTGGCGTCGTCGGCCGTGCTGGCAGGCCTCGTGCTGCCGGCATCGATGCCCGTGATCGCCGATGGGCCATCGCGACGACCCTCACCAGCGGCCGTGGGCACCCGACAGCTCGGCGAGGGCCGCATGCCATCGGTCTCCGGTGACGGGCAGTTCGTCGTCTTCATCGGCCGGCCAGCCGACGATGCCGGCGAGTCGGTGATGCTGCTCGACCGCGAACTGGATGCCGTCTTCGACCTGCTGCCGCTGCCCGCCAACATCGTGCCCGGCAACTCGGCCTGGCCGGTGCTGAGTGCCGACGGCTGCACTGTCACCGTGCTGACCGAACTGGCGCTCGATCGCTATCGCGATGTCGAGGGCGGCGGCAGGTGGGATGCCTATCAGCGACGCCTCGACCACTGCGGCGGCAGCGAGTTGTGGGAGTTGGTGTCGGGCGGCGATGGTGCCGGGCTCTCGGCCGAGGCCACGAACGATGTCGATCCCACCACGGCCCCGGCAGTGTCGGTAGATGGTGCCGTGGTGGCCTACGCATACCGGGCCGCGGATGCCGGCACCACGTCGGTTGCCGTTGTCGATACCCGTGCGGCCGTGGGCGCCACCACCCGCCGGCGCGACATCACGGCGGGCTCGGGCACCGCAGTGCTCGACCCGTCGCTCGACGGCGGGGGCAACCTGCTCGCTGCCACCGTGTCGTCGAACGACGGCGAATCGTCGCGGGTGCTGATCTGGGACCTGTCCGATGGTGCCAGCGCGGCACCGACCACCGTGCCGGGAAGCGGCCGCGCGTCGCAGCCTGCCCTGTCGGGCGACGGCAGCTCGCTGGCGTTCGTGTCGGATGCCCCGGACATCATTGATGCGGGACTCTCCTGTGCGGGTCGATGCCCGAGCCAGGTGTACGTCTACGACTTCGATGCCGATTTGGTGGATGTCGTCTCGCGTTCGTTTGCCGCCGCCGGCGACGACGCCCTGACCGTCGGCAACGGCGCCAGCACCAGCCCAGCGCTGAGCGAGTCTGGCGATGAGGTGGTGTTCATCACCCGCGCGACCAACTTCTTCGTCACCCGGCATCGCGCACTTGGCCCGCGCGGCGACGGCGAACTCGTCAGGGTGATCATCCCGACTGGCTCGATGCGACGCGAGATCCGCGATGCAGACGGCGTGGCGCCGATGCCCCGGGTGCACGGCAGTCCCGCCATGTCGGGAAACGGCCGTGTTGTCGCCACCGACGTGGCACGCGGCGCGGGACGCAGCCGGATGCTGGCGGTCACCGTGGTCGAGCCGCGGCTCGATGTCGAGCCACTGTCGTTCGGGACGATCCCTGTTGGCTTCACGAGCGCCACCGTGACGGCCACGATCCTGAACCGCGGGCCGTCGTCGTTCGCCCCCACGTCGGCGTCGTCGACCTCGCCCGACGTCGCTGTGGTCGGCGGCACCTGCGCCGATCCGCTCGCCGATCCGGTGCCACCGGGTTCGTCGTGCACGCTCGAGATCACATTCAGCCCGGGCGTGCTCGGGCCGCAGGCGATTCCCATCAGCGTCGAGGAGGAATCCTCTGGCGGCGTGGTGTTCGAGATCCCCGCACTCGGCGCCGGCGGTGACGAGGTGCTGCGCGCTGAGCCCGCTGGACTGACGTCGCCGGCGACCGTCGTAGGAGACGCGGCGGCACCGGTGGTGGTGCTCCTGCAGAACATCAGCGGTGGCAGGGTGAGCGTGGGCGGCCCGCTCGTGAGCGGCGACCACGCTGCCGACTTCCGCATCGTCGTCGACGAGTGCGCCGATCGTCGCCTGCGAGCTGGCGAGACGTGTCGCATCGAGGCAGCGTTCGTGCCGAGCGGGCAGGGAACGCGGCGCGCCGTGCTGAACGTGGCGTCCACCAACGGTGGCTTCGTCGCCATCCCGTTGGTGGGAACTGGCCGCTATCGGCCGTTGGTCGTTGCCGCGCCGGTGCGGCCGTCGCGCGCCGGCGACGACGTGGTGATCGCCCGCGCCGGGACTCGGCTCACCGTGGCCGGCACTGGATTCGCGCCGTCCACCACGGTGCTCGTCGGTTGGGCCGATGGCTATGGCCGGAGCGTGCGCGTCACCACCGACGAGGTGGGCGCGTTCAGGGTGCGACTGGTGGTGCTGCCCGGCGAGCGACTCGGGGTACGCACGATCGTGGCAGCCGCCGTGGGCCACTCGGCGGTGTTCCGCGTGCGGCTCGTGCCGGCGCCACGCTGACGCGCAGCGGCCCGCTACCCGATCTCGAGGCCGCTGAACACCACGGCAGCGGCACACGACTCGGCGGCGGGATTGCCGACGGCATCGCAGGCGAACGTGACGGAGAGTTGCTCGCCCGCCGTGAGCGTGATGGGCGTGGCGAACGAGGTGACCGCATCGGCGAACACGTTCTCGAGGCTGTAGACGAGCAGCACCGAGTCGCCGCGGCTGATGGTGACGGTACCGAGATCCAGCTGCGTGTTCTGCACGATGATGTCGGTGATGCGCAGCTCGCTGCTGTCGGGCACGGCGAACGTCACCGTGTCGCTCTCGCCCGGCACGACCGTGGTGGCGATACGTCCGCTGGTCGGCCGACCCGTGACGGTGTCTGCCGGAGTGCCGGTAGTGCCCGACGAGGGCAGCGTGCTGACACCGCCCGTGGAGGCAGCGGGAACGAGGCCGCGCACGGCGTCGCGCGCCGCATCGGTGACGGCGCCCTTCACCACGGCGAACCACAGCAGCGAGACGATGCCGAGTGCGCCAACGGCACCCAGCAGGCTTGGGAGGAGCCGTTCGGGCAGCACCGGGGTGTGCACGAACGTGCCGCTGACATCGAGTGCCGTCATCCCCGTGTCGCTGGCCTGGATGCGGAACGGAATGGCGCGGGCCGTGCGCTGGCGCCGGAACGACAGCGAGCGCACCCTGACGACGGCGAGTCCCATCGTGCCCGGCTCGACGACGAGCGACGGCGGATCGAAGGCAGCCTCGGTGCGGCCCGTGGGCTCGAGGTAGTGCAGGCGGAGGCTGGCGGCTCGATTGCCGTTGTTCTCGACCGTCACCTCGAAGTCGGCCCGACGCCGGCCGCGCAGCACGGGCTGGACGATGTTCATCCGCTGCTCGATGAACTCGGTGATTTCGATACCGGTCTCGGCGAGGGCCACGAGGTCGGGGTTCTCGTGGGGCACGATCCGCACGGCGAGCGAGGTGAGGCCCGCCGTGGTGGTGGGCGACAGCGGCGGCCGCAGCTCGACGTCGACCGATGCCTGTTCGTTGGGGAACAGCGTCACGACGGCCGGCGTGACGGTGGCGAACGTTGCGGGAAGACCGAGGGGCGTGATCGAGAACGAGCTGGACGCCGTGCCGAGGTTGCGCACGGTGAGGCGGGCCACCATCGACCCACCGGGGGCCACCTCGTAGTGCTGCTCGTCGAACCACGCCTGTGCGGTCATCACCGACGAACCTACCCCGTGGGCCTGCCAGCTACAGGTCGTCGGCGTGAGTGATGCGATTCCGGCCCGATCGCTTCGAGTGGTGCAGCGCTGCGTTGGCCTCAGCAAGCACCTCGGCCGCAGGACGGCCGCTCCCTGCACGGAGGCTGACGACGCCGATACTGGCGCTGAGCGGAAGGTCATCGGGGACGCCGGCGAAGCGGTGATGCGCGACCGTGACGCGAAGGCGATCGAGCACATGCCGGGCCTCATCGGCACCGGCACCGAGCAGCACCATGACGAACTCGTCGCCGCCGAGCCGGGCCACGATGTCGTCGCGGCGACACGCCGACTCGAGCAGCACGCCGATCTCGCGGATCACGCTGTCGCCGAGCGCATAGCCGTGACGGTCGTTGACCTGCTTGAACCCGTCGAGATCAATGAGCGCAACTGCGATGTCGCGCTTCCCGCCGACGAGCTCGGGGAGGTTTCGATCGAGAAATCGCCGATTCCTGAGGCCGGTGAGCGGATCAGTGGTGCTCAGCGCAGCGACCCGACGATGGTCGACGCCGAGCCGCACGTGAGCCCACCGCACTCGCTGTTCGTCAGAGATCCTGTTCCTCGCCGACTGGAGGCGGTGCTCGAGTGTTCGCCGCGCATCGTCGAAGCGTCCGATGCTCCAGAGAATCTCGACCTCAATCTCCTGGAGGATCGCAAGCATGTCGATGTGATGGAGTTCCTCTGCCACGCGGAGCGTGGTCGACACTCGGTCGAGGACCATCGGGTCTCGACGGAGGCGCCAGACGGCGATCGCCTCTGCGGCATTGGCGAACATGTCGTTCTCCACGAGCCCGCGGCTCGCAGTGAGCGCACGACACCGACCAGCCTGCGCGAGTGCCTCGTCGTATCGGCCGATGCGAGCAAGCATCATCGACGAGTGGGCGAGCGCAGCGCAGACGGTGAGCATCTCGGTCGATGCCTCCTCGATATCGCGGGCTGCCACGAGTCCTGCCGTGAGCAGCCGCTCGCGCTCGTCGGGATCGGTGGCGCGTGCTGCTGCAAAGTGAAAGGCCGACGTCATGCTTGCTCGGGTGAAGACACGCTCCTCGCCGCTTCCAGCCAGTGCCATTGCCCGCTCGAAAAGACCGATGGCGGTCTCGTAGAACCCGGAGTGCTCGTGCGTTGCAGCGACGTTGTGAATCACCTGGTAGGCGGCGGCGGTGTCGGGAACATGGTCGAGGACGTCGACGACCTCGGACAGCGTGTGACTTGCCTCTGCTAGTTGTCCACTCCGCACCAAGTGGTCGACGACAACAGCAAGTGCGTCAGCGAGTTCGATGAGATGGCCCTCGGCCCGCGCGTGATGGGCGACGTCCGCCGCGATCACCGCCGCCTCGGCGCTCCGCTCGACGGAGAGAAGGCAGCAGGCCTGGCGAATTCGAAGGTCAAGCGAGACCTTGGTGTCGGTGGCGAGGGCGGCGGCCTCAGCGAAGAGCGCCGCCGCCCTCTCGAAGTCGCCTACCCGGCGAGCCTCGACGGCGTCAAGGCAGACGCCGGTTCTGCATGCACGGTCTGTCGGAGGGGCGGGCGGCGTCGAGTCGACCGGCCTGTCGAGTCGGGCATCACTCATGGAATCCTCCGGAACTAGCAATACGCTTCACCGCCATGGTATTTCCCGCCGCGAGACCACGGCGGCTGCGGTCGTCGGCGTCGCTCCGCGATCTCGTCGCAGAGACACGGCTCGACGTTCGCGACCTCGTGGCACCGCTGTTCGTCCGCGAGGGTATCGACTCGCCGCAGCCCATCTCGTCATTGCCGGGCATGGTGCAGCACACGCGTGCCAGCCTCGTGCGCGAGGTGCGCGAGCTCGCCGATCTGGGCGTCCGCGCCGTGCTGCTGTTTGGAGTGCCGACCACGAAGGATTCCATCGGCTCGCAGGCCTTCGACCCTGAGGGAATCGCGCAGCTGGCGCTGCGCGATCTTGCCGAGGCAGTCGGCGATCGCATGGTGCTGATCGCCGACCTGTGCATCGACGAGTACACCGACCATGGACACTGCGGCGTGCTCACCGGCCCGGTGGGCCATCCGTCGACGGTGGTCGACAACGACGCAACACTCGACATCTACTCGCGGATCGCGGTGGCGCAGGCCAGCGCCGGTGCCGCTGTCGTGGCGCCGAGCGGGATGATGGACGGCCAGGTGGGCGCGATTCGTGCCGCACTCGACTCGCACGGCTTCGCCAACACGAGCATCCTCGCCTACTCGGCGAAGTATGCGAGCGGCCTCTACGGGCCGTTCCGCGAGGCGGTCGACTGCACGATCGCCGGCGGCGGCGACCGCAAGACCTATCAGCAGGACGTGCGCAACGGCCGCGAGGCGATGGTGGAGGCGCGCGCTGATCTCGAGCAGGGCGCCGACATCGTGATGGTGAAGCCGGCCGTGATCAACCTCGACATCATCTCGGCGGTGAAGGCCGCCGTCGACGTGCCGGTGGGTGCCTATCACGTGAGCGGCGAGTACTCGATGATCAAGGCTGCCGCCGCCAACGGCTGGATCGACCACGACACCGTGGCTACCGAGCACCTCACCGCTATCCGTCGCGCCGGTGCCGACATCATCCTCACGTACCTCGCGCGCTGGTTCGCCGAGCAGCAGCACTAACTGCCCGCGCCAGCCGCACCATCGAGTACCCGTAACCTCGCATACCCCCAGCAGAGAGACTCCGGCGTGACCCGCAAGCCACTTCCCCGCACCAACGCCGAGCTGTTCGCACGAGCGTGCGAGTCGATCCCCGGCGGCGTCAACAGCAGCATTCGCGCGTTCAAGGCCGTGGGCGGCACGCCCTACCTCGTCGATCGTGCCGAGGGATGCCACGTCATCGACGTCGAGGGCCGGCGCTACGTCGACCTCGTGCAGAGCTACGGCGCCATCATCCTCGGACATGCGCACCCGGCGGTCACCGAGGCCATCTCGCGGGCCGCTGCCGGCGGCACGTCGTACGGAGCGCCGACGCCCGGCGAGGTGCTGCTGGCCGAGGCCATCGCTGATCGGGTGGCCAGCTGCGAGCGCGTGCGGCTGATGAACTCGGGTACCGAGGCCACCAGTACGGCGGTCCGCCTCGCCCGCGGCTTCACCGGCCGCGACCGAATCGTGATCTTCCACGGCAACTTCCACGGCGCGACCGATGCGCTGCTGGCGGCGGGCGGGAGCGGCGTGGCCACGCTCGGCCTGCCCGGTACGGCGGGCGTACCGACGGCAGCGGTGGCCAACACGATGGTGGTGCCGTACAACGTCGTGCCAGAGCTCGACGAGCAGGTTGCCGCCGTGATCGTCGAGCCGATCGCAGCCAATATGGGCGTCGTCGCCCCGGTGTCACGGTTCCTCGAAGGACTCCGCGCCGAGTGCGACCGAGTGGGCGCGCTGCTGGTGTTCGACGAGGTGATCTCTGGATTCCGCGTCGGCCCGGGCGGCGCGCAGGAGATGTACGGCGTCCGACCCGACCTCACCACCTTCGGCAAGGTGATCGGCGGCGGTCTTCCGATCGGCGCCGTCGGCGGCCGTCGCGACGTGATGGAGACGCTGTCGCCGCTGGGGAAGGTGTTCCATGCCGGCACGCTGGCCGGCAATCCGCTGGCCACCGCCGCCGGTCTGGCCGCCATCACGGCGATGACCGACGATGCTTACGACACGCTCCGCGCCCGCGCCGCGTGCCTCGGCAGCATGCTGACGTCGGCCTTCGAGTCGGCGGGCGTGCAGGCGGCATTCCCGGTGGTCGGCACGCTGGTGGGCATGTTCTTCGGCGGCACCGAGGCCCCGGTCGACTTCGACGGCGCCCGTCGAACCGACGAGCGGCTGTATGCGCGCTTCTTCCACGCGATGCTCGAACGCGGCGTGGCCCTCGCCCCAGGTGCCTACGAGGCGCTGTTCGTGGGCTGCGCGCACGACAACGAGGCACTCGCTGCCATCGGCGACGCTGCGGCAGAGGCCGCCCGCGTTGCTGCCAGCACCTGACCTAACCTGCGGCCGTGCGCGAGCTGTTCTCGTATCGCTTCTGGGCGACGCTCGGCGCACTGCTGCTGGCGATCGTGGTGCTGCAGCGGGTACTGCCCGACACGTCGTCGTCGGATGGCCCGGCGACCGTCGATGGCGTGGTGCGCCATCGCATTGATCTCGTTGCGCCGGTGCTGGATGTCGTCGCTGCCCCCGGGTTCGCGCTCGGCATCGACGGCCTGACGACAGCCGACCTGGCCATCGTGCTCGACGCGCAGCGCACGATGGTGGTGACTGCCGGCACGACGGGCGAGATCGACTGCCCGTCGATGGAGCTCTCGCCGCCGACCGGTGCCGGCTGCACCGTGGCAGCCGATCTGCTCGGCGATGCCGTGCTGTGGTTCGCCATCGTCGAGAGCGAGAACGCTGCCTCGCTGGTGCTGCCGGCCACGCGCGAGCTGCTCGACGACGGCTACGTGCTGCTGGCGAACGGCTGGGAGCTCCGGCACGCGTACCGGGTCGATCGTCGCTGCGCCGAGGACACGCAGTCGCTGCGCGCGTTCATCGCCCGCTTCGGCGACTACGCCACGACCACGTTCGACATCGAGACACAGCGCGTCATCCGCGTGACGTGCCTCGGCGAGCCTCCGTCGACCACGGTCGACGACTCGGTGCCCGACAGCGGCCCTCCCCCGACCGGGGGCTCGACGCCGACCGACACGGCGGTGGGCACCGGCGAGGGCTGATCGCGGCGCCGGTCGCGCAGGTGGGATGGGCCGGGCGGACTCATGCAGGTGATGCAGGTCATGCAGTTCGACCCGGTCGACGGTGTCAGCCGGAGCGGTGCCGGGCAACCTCGTACACGGCGAGTGCGCCTGCGGCGCTGACGTTCAGCGAGCTGAGCCGGCCCCGCATCGGAATGCTCACGACGAGGTCGCATCGCTCGCGTGCCAGCCGGGAGAGGCCGGCACCCTCTGCACCGAGCACGAGGCAGATGCCCTCGGCAGCCAGGTCGCCGAGTTCGAATAGGCTGCGGTCGGCGTCGTCGTCGAGGCCGACCACCCAGATGCCGGCCTGCGTGAGCCGCGCCAGCGCCGCCGGCAGGCCGCCCACCACGGCCATCGGGATGTGCTCGATCGCCCCGGCGGCTGCCTTGGCGACGGTGGGCGTGACGTGTACGGCGCGGTGGCGGGGAAGGATGACGCCGGTGACGCCGGCACCATCGCAGCACCGCAGCAGGGCGCCGAGGTTGCCGGGGTCGGTGACGCCGTCGAGGGCAACGAGGAATGGCTGCCCGCCGCGTGAGCCGGTGCGACGACGCATCAGCTGGTCGAGGTCGGTCTCCTCGAGCGGGGCGGCGAAGGCGATGACGCCCTGCGGCGCCTCGCTCCGCGCCTGGCGGTCGAGTCGCGCCCGGGCGACATCAGTGACCTGGATGCGCATCGACCGGGCAATGTCGATGATGTCGCCGATCACCTCGTTGCGATCAGGATCGCTCGAGACCCAGATCTCGCGCACCTTGCGCGAGCCGGCCACCAGCAACTCGCGAACGGCCTGCCGTCCCTCTACCTGATCGCCGCCGAGCGACTTCTCCGGGCGCGCGCTGCCGCGCAGCGACGCCGGCGCACCGGCGTCGGGCGCTGCGCCGCGGCGCGGGCCTCG
>JBJTRF010000010.1:0-7868 GCA_046076025.1 Ilumatobacteraceae bacterium | reverse complement strand
GAAAGGGGGGATCTCATAGCCCGTGTACACGTGGCTGTCGAAGCGCACGCCGGGGCCGCCGGGGGGCAGCCAGCCCGTGATTTTGCCGGGGGCGGGGCGGAAGTTCTGGCGAGGATCCTCGGCGTTGATGCGCACTTCGATGCCGTGGCCGCGTCGGCTGGCGGCGACCTGCTCCTGCGTCATCGGCAGATGCTCGCCGCGTGCGACGCGGATCTGCCACTCGACGAGGTCGATGCCGGTGATCACCTCGGTGACAGGGTGCTCTACCTGCAGGCGGGTGTTCATCTCGAGGAAGAAGAACTCGCCGTCCTGGTAGATGAACTCGACCGTGCCGGCATTGTGATAGCCGACGGCCCTGGCCGCCTTGATGGCTGCCTCACCCATGGCGTCCTCGACGCCGGGCGCCATCATCGCCGAGGGGGCCTCCTCGATGAGTTTCTGGTGGCGGCGCTGTGCCGAGCAGTCGCGAGTGCTCACCCACACGACGTTGCCGTGGAGGTCGCCCACTACCTGCACCTCGACATGGCGCGGCCAGGTGAGGTACTTCTCGACGTAGATCTCGTCGCGTCCGAAGAATGCCTTGGCCTCGCGCTGCGCGCTCTCCATTGCGGCCTGCACCTCGTCGGCGCCGCGCACCACCTTCATGCCGCGGCCGCCGCCGCCGTAGGCGGCCTTGATGGCGACCGGCCACCCGTGCTCGATGCCGAAATCGGTGATCTCGGCAGCGGTCGTGACGAAGTCGGTGGTGCCGGGCACGATGGGCACCCCGCCCCGCAGCGCGGCGCGGCGACTCGACACCTTGTCGCCCATCTCGTCGATCGCGGCGGGGGGAGGGCCGATGAAGGTGACGCCCTTGGCGGTGATGGCGCGGGCGAAGTCGGCGTTCTCGCTGAAGAACCCGTAGCCGGGGTGCACGGCATCGGCGCCGCTCTGGTCGATGGCCCGCAGGATGGCCTCGGTGTTGAGGTAACTCTCGGCGGCGGTCTGCCCGCCGAGCGAGTAGGCCTCTTCGGCAAGGCGCACATGCAGCGCATTGCGGTCGAGTTCGCTGTAGACGGCGACCGTGGCGATCCCCATCTCCCGGGCGGCGCGGATCACGCGCACGGCGATCTCCCCGCGGTTGGCGATCAGGATCTTGTTCAGCACAGGTGGCAATCTTGGCCGAATGGGGCCCTCTGACGCCACACTGCCGCCCGACTGGACCGTGCGGGTGGTCGAGCGCACCGGCAGCACGAACGCCGACCTGCTCGCTGCCGCCGCAGCGGGTGCCCCCGACCGGTCGGTGCTCGTCGCCCGCCACCAGACGGCCGGACGCGGGCGGCTCGACCGCCGCTGGGAGGCCCCTCCCGGGGCGAACCTGCTGATGTCGGTGCTGTGCCGAGACGCTGCCGAGCCGCAGGCGCACGTCCAGCGGATGGCGCTCGCTGTGCGCGAGGTGGCTGCGGCACACGGTGCAGCGGCGGTGCTGAAGTGGCCCAACGACGTGATGGTCGGCGACGCGAAGCTGGCCGGCGTCCTCGCCGAGACGCGCGGCGGGGCAGTGGTGGTCGGCGTCGGGCTCAACATCGCATGGGCGCCTCCGGGCGCAGCTCGTCTCGCGGGCGACGACGGCGAGGCCCTCGACGTGCTGGCGATCGGCGCCGAGGTGCTCGCCGCCGTCGACCGTCGGCCGGCGTCAGGCGACGCGCTCGCTGCCGAGTACCGCCGGCACCTGGCAACCCTCGGCCGGCGCGTGCGGGTCGAACTGCCCGCCCCTGGCGGCACGACCGTGCTCGAGGGCAGGGCTATCGACGTCGACGACGCCGGCCGACTCGTGGTGCTCGATGAGTGCGCCGTGTCGCACAGGGTCGCTGCCGGGGACGTGGTGCACGTGCGGGGTACCCTCGACGCGTGCTAGTGGCCGACCCGACGCCGCTGCGCCGGCCGCGCCGTGCGGCGCAGTTCGGTGCTGTCGCCATGGTCACGGCCGTGGTCGTGGCCGCCGGGCTGATCATCACGGCGCGGCGGGCCGTCGACGGCATCGAACGCGTCGATGCGGTCGCTGGCGTGCTGAGCCGTGCGGGCGGAGCGGTCGAGAACTTCCTGCTCGTCGGCAGCGACAGCCGCGAGGCCGGCGACCCGAACACCGGCGACAGTGCCGACGCATCATCGGTGGGCGGCAGGCGGAGCGACTCGATCATCCTGCTTCGTCGCGACCGGGCAACCGGCGAGGCCGCCCTGCTGTCGATCCCGCGCGACCTGTACGTCGAGATTCCCGGCCGGCCGGGAATGCACCGGATCAATGCGGCATTCGGCGATGGTCCCGACATTCTCGTCCGCACCGTGCAGGAGAGCCTCGGGATACCGGTGCACCACTACGTCGAGGTCGACTTCACCGGCTTCACGGCGCTGGTCGACGCCGTCGGCGGCGTCGAGGTGTGCTTCGAGCACCCGGCCCGTGATGCCAACACCGGCCTCGACATCCGCGTTGCCGGGTGCCAGGCGCTCGACGGCCGCCAGGCGCTCGCGTACACGCGCAGCAGGTACTACGAGGAGTTCGTCGACGGCGAATGGCGTCGCGATCCGACCAGCGACATCGGACGGTCGACGCGCCAGCGCGCCTTCATCGATGCCACGCTGGCGCGGGCATTCGATGCCGTGCTGGGCAATCCTCTCGGCTCGGGCGCCGTGGTCGAGGCGGTGCTCTCCACCGTGCGGGTGGATCCGGGCTTCGACCCGGTGGCGGTCGCCGGCCGCCTGCGCCCTGCGGCGGCGGGCGGACTGGCGACGGTCTCCCTGCCGGTGACCCCGGTGACCGTCGACGGGGATGCCGTGCTGCTGCTCGACCCGGCCGCAGATGCCGTGCTGGCGTGGTGCCGCGGCGAGGGGACCGTGCCGATCGACGCCACCTCAGCCATACTTGGCGACCATGCCGACCGTGCGCCGCAGTGACCTGATCGACGGGGTGTGGCACGTCGAGCCCACGGTGCACGGCGACCAGCGCGGCATGTTCATCGAGACCTATCGGCGCGAGTGGTTCCCCAACGGGCGCGAGATGGTGCAGGGCAACCGGTCGAACAAGCAGCGCGGCGCTCTCGTCGGCCTCCACTACCACCTTCATCAGGCCGACTACTGGTACTGCCCGGCGGGCTCGATCAGGGTGGTGCTGCACGACCTCCGCGAGGGCGGGCCCACCGACGGGGCCACCGAGTGCTTCGACATCGGCGGCGACGACCACCGCGGCGTGTTCATCCCGCCGGGCGTCGCCCACGGATTCGCGGCGCTCACCGACGTGGTGATGACGTATCTCGTCGACGGCTACTACAACCCGGCCGACGAGCTCGGCGTCCGCTGGGACGACCCCTCGGTCGGCGCCGACTGGGGCGTCGCGGAGCCGATTCTCAGCGAGCGCGACCGCACCAACCCCTTGCGGGCCGACCTGCCCGCCGGCCGGCGTCCGTACTGGCCGATGAGGACCTGAGATGAAGCTGTTCGTCACCGGCGCCGCCGGATTCATCGGCTCAAACTACGTGCGCTGGGTGCTGGGCAATAGCGACCACGAGGTCACCATCCTCGACGCCCTCACCTATGCGGGCAACCTCGAGAGCATCCGCGACGTGCTCGACGACAGCCGGTGCACGTTCGTCCATGCCGACATCTGCGACCAGGACGCCGTGCTGCGCAGCATGGACGGTCACGACGCCGTGGTGCACTTCGCTGCCGAGAGCCACGTCGACCGCAGCATCAAGGATCCGTACGCCTTCGTCCGCACCAACTGCTTCGGCACGAACGTGCTCTGCGACGTTGCCCGGCAGGTGGGCGTGCAGCGATTCCTGCACATCAGCACCGACGAGGTGTACGGCAGCATCGACGTCGGGTCGTTCACCGAGACCGATCGGCTCACCCCTCGATCGCCGTACAGCGCCGCCAAGGCGGGCAGCGACCTCATCGCCCTCAGCTACGTCACCACCTACGGCCTGCCCGTGGTGGTCACCCGGTGCAGCAACAACTTCGGCCCGTACCAGTTCCCCGAAAAGGTCATCCCGCTCTTCACCACCAACCTGCTCGACGGCCGGAAGGTGCCGCTGTACGGCGATGGCGGCAACGTCCGCGACTGGATCCACGTCGAAGATCACAACCGCGCCGCGCACCTGGTGCTCGAGCGCGGCACGGTGGGCGAGGTGTACAACATCGGCGCCCATCATGAGCTCACCAACCGAGAGCTCACCTACCGGCTGCTCGAGCTGTGCGGCCGCGACGAGAGTTTCATCGAGCCCGTCGCCGACCGGCTCGGCCACGACCGGCGCTACTCGGTGAACATCGACAAGGTGAGCGCGCTCGGCTGGCGGCTGCAGCGCTCGTTCGACGACTCGCTGGCCGAGACGGTGGCGTGGTACCGCGACAACCGGTGGTGGTGGGAGCCGCTGAAGGCGCGGGCAGGCCTCTAGATGCGAGTGCTGGTCACCGGGGGCGCCGGCCAGCTGGGCACCGAGCTCGCGGCGCACTGTGCTGCCGCCGGCGACGAGGTGGTCGCGGTCGACCGTGTCGCCCTCGACATCGCCGACCGCGGGCACGTGCTGGGTGCCATCACCTCGGTGCGGCCCGACGTGGTGGTGAACTGCGCAGCCTGGACGGCAGTCGACGCGTGTGAGGGCGACCCCGATATGGCGATGCGCCTCAATGCGCACGCGGTGCGATGGATCGCCGAGGCGTGCGCACGGGCTGACGCACACCTCGTGCAGCTGAGCACCGACTACGTGTTCGACGGCACGCTCGACCGGCCTTACCACGAGCACGACGAGCCGTCGCCGCGCAGCGTCTATGGCGCCAGCAAGCGTGCCGGCGAGCGGGAGGCGCTGTCACTCGGCGCGTCTGCCACCGTGGTGCGCACGAGCTGGGTGTGCGGCCAGCACGGGGCGAACATGGTGAAGACCATCATGCGCCTGGCTGCCTCGCAGCCGTCGCTGTCGTTCGTGGCCGACCAGGTGGGGCACCCCACGTTCACCGCCGACCTTGCGCCGGCCCTCCGGCGTCTCGCGCTCGACCGGCTCAGCGGCATCGTGCACGTCACCAACCAGGGGGCGTGCTCGTGGTACGAGTTCGCGGCCGAGGTGGTGGCGGCGATGGGGCTCGATCCGGCCACGGTCAGGCCGATTGCCACCGCCGATCTCGACCCGCCTCGCCCTGCGCCCCGACCCGCCAACAGCGTGCTCGACAATGCCGTGCTGCGCAGCGCCGGCCTGCCGATGCTGCGCCACCACGCCGAGCCGCTGGCCGAGCTCGTGGCGGCGCTGATGGCAGGCGCCGACTAGATAGTTTGGTGCCGAACGAGTCGTGCCGGCACTCCACGCCGGCCGGAAGGAGCCCAGATGGGAGCAATCGTCGGCGCGGCACTGGTCGCCCATGTGCCGCCGCTCGTCCTGCCCGAGCCGGTACGCCTCGAGCTGAACGGCGGCAAGGACTTCTCCATCGTCGACGGGCTCCACCGGATGCGGCGCGAGCAACTCGATCCGCTGGGCGCCGACACCTTCATCGTGCTCGACACGCACTGGTACACGACGTTCGAGTGGGTGGTGACGGCACACGACCGGCGTGCCGGCCGCTTCACCAGCGAAGAGTTGCCGCGCGGCAACCCGCAGATGCCCTACGACCTTCCGGGCGACCCCGAGCTGGCGACGCTGATGGCCGAGGTGGCAGCAGAGCGCGACGACACGTGGGTGCACGCATCCGACGATCCCTGCCTGCCCATCCACTACGCCACCGTGTACCTCACCCCGTTCCTGCAGCGCGACGAGGCGTGGATGTCGGCGGGGATTTGCCAGACCGCCGAGTACGACGACTTCGTGATCTTCGGCGAGGTGCTTCGCGAGGCCATTCACCGCAGCGACCGGCGAGTGGTGCTGCTGGCCAGCGGCGCGCTGTCGCACAAGTTCTGGCCGCTGCGCGAGTTGCGACGGCACGAGGGCGCCGACCCGGCACACGTCTACAGCGCGGCGCATCGCGCTGCCGACGAGCGGGTCATCGCGCTGCTCGAGCGCGGCGACCACGCCACGGTGCTGGCGGAGTATCCCGAGTTCAGGAAGTTCTCGCCCGAAGGGCGCTTCGCCCACTATGTCATCATGGCCACTGCGCTGGGCGGGTCCGGATGGACGACGCCCGGCGTGGCCTACAGCGACTACGAGAATGCTGCGGGCACCGGGCAGATCCACATGTGGTTCCCCGGCGAACTCTGAGGAGAGCACATCATGCGACTTGCCAATCTTGCCGGGCGCGCTACCGTCGTCGTCGACGGCCGTGCCGTCGATGTCGAGCGGGCGTCGGGCAGTTCGCTCGGCAGCGACCCGATGCTGCTCGCCGACCTGTCCAACCACGACGCGCTCCGCCGCATCGCTGCTGCGGCGGTGCCCGGCGACTGGCCGGCGGTCGACGAGACGCAACTCGGCGCCCCGGTGCCGCGGCCGCCGAAGGGGCTCGGGGTGGCCCTCAACTACCGCCAGCACGCCACGGAGAGCAATCTGGCGATCCCCGAGGAGCCGCATCTGTTCGCCAAGACCGAGAACTGCGTCTGCGGGCCGTTCGACGACATCATCGTGCCCGCCGGTCGCGACAGGGTCGACTACGAGGCTGAACTCGTCATTGCCTTCGGTCGCACGTGCTCGAAGGCGACGCGCGGCGATGCCTGGGGCTGCATCGCAGGCGTGATGTGCGGCCAGGACATCTCCGACCGCGGCGAGCAGTTCCGCCTTCCGGTGAAGCAGTTCACGATCGCCAAGTCGTACGACACCTTCGGCCCGATCGGGCCGTATCTCGTGACACCCGACGAGTTCGCCGACCCCGACGCGCTCGATCTCATCGGCCGCCTGTCGGGTGTCGAGATGCAGCGCACCAGCACCAGCGATCTCATCTTCGGCGTCCCGGCACTCGTCGAGTGGCTCAGCCGCTTCATCACCTTCCAGCCGGGCGACCTCGTCTGGACCGGCACGCCTGGCGGCGTTGGCGAGGCACAGCAGCCGCCGCGCTTCCTGCGCGCCGGGGACGTCGTCGAGACCGAGATCCCCGGCATCGGCTGCATGCGCAATCCGGTGGTCGTGCGATGAAGGTGGTGCCCGAAGGAGACCGCTCGCAGGTGTACGGCGGGCGCTTCACCGGCGGCGTCGAGCTGGAGATGCTGCACGCCACGCCGACCGACGACGAGCCCGACACGGCACTGGTGCACTTCCACGACGGTGCCGTGACCTTCTGGCACGTCCATCCCGGTGGCCAGCAGCTGTTCGTAGTGCACGGCGAGGCTCGCGTCGGCACCGAGGCCGATGGCGAGGTGCGTCTGCGGCCGGGCTCGCTCGTGGTCTGCCCGGCCGGCGAGCGCCACTGGCACGGTGCGGCGCCCGGCGGCGACGCCACCCTGCTGGCGGTCACGTGGGGCACCACGCAGTGGGAGGACAGCGGCCCCCTGTGAGCGGCCGGCGATTCACCCACGACGTCGCCATCGTCGGCTTCGGCCCGACCGGTGCCTCGCTGGCACTGTCACTTGGGCTGCAGGGTCTCCGCGTCGTCGTGTACGAGCGCAGCGCCGAGCCGTACTCGCAGCCCCGCGCCTGCCACCTCGACGCAGAGATCGCCCGCATCCTCGCCCGGTACGGACTCGAGGAGCGCCTGCACCGCATCCTCACCGTGTCGGCGGGGATGGAGTACGTCGACCGCGCCGGTGCCCGCCTGTTCACCTTCGAGGGCTTCGAGCGCAAGCCGCTGCTCGGATGGCACGAGGACTATGTGTTCATCCAGCCGGAACTCGAGGCAGCGCTGCGCGCCGGCGTTGCCGGCCTGCCCTGCGTCGAGGTGCGCAGCCCGGCCGAGGCGCCGCCGCTCGATACGCTGCTCGGCGACGCCGA
>JBJTRF010000009.1:0-18494 GCA_046076025.1 Ilumatobacteraceae bacterium | reverse complement strand
CGATCACCCCCACCACCCTGATCAACATCCGGCCGGTGGTCGCGGCGATCAAGGAGTTCTTCGGGACCTCCCAGCTCAGCCAGTTCATGGACCAGGTCAACCCGCTCTCCGGCCTGACCCACCGCCGCCGCCTCTCGGCGCTCGGCCCGGGCGGCCTCAGCCGCGAGCGCGCCGGCTTCGAGGTCCGCGACGTGCACTTCAGCCACTACGGCCGCATGTGCCCGATCGAGACGCCTGAGGGTCCGAACATCGGCCTCATCGGCGCGCTCAGCACCTTCGCCCGCGTGAACCCGTACGGCTTCATCGAGACCCCGTACCGCGTGGTCAAGAACGGCAAGGTCACCAACGAGATCCGCTACATGGCCGCCGACGAGGAAGAGAACTACGTCGTCGCACAGGCCAACACGCCGCTGAACCCGGACGGCACCTTCAAGGAAGACCGCGTGCTCGTGCGCCGCAGCCCGCAGGCGGCAAGCCTCGAGGACCTGCGCAAGATGCTCGAGGCCGAGAGCTTCTTCGGCGCCACCACCGACATCGCGTCGGTGCCGCCGAGCGAGGTGCAGTTGATGGACGTCAGCCCGAAGCAGATCGTCTCGGTCGCCACGGCGCTCATCCCGTTCCTCGAGCACGACGACGCCAACCGTGCCCTCATGGGCGCCAACATGCAGCGTCAGGCCGTGCCGCTCGTGCGCGCCGAGGCGCCGTACATCGGCACCGGCATCGAGGACCGCGCGGCCCGCGACGCCGCCGACCTGATCCAGGCGATCGGCGACGGCACCGTCACCGAGGTGAGCGGCACCAGCATCACCGTGCAGTACGCCGAGGGCGGCAAGAAGGTGTACCCGCTGGCGAAGTTCCGCCGCAGCAACCAGGACACGTGCATCAACCACCGCGTCCGGGTGAAGGAGGGCCAGTCGGTTAAGAAGGGCACGATCCTCGCCGACGGCCCCTCCACCGACCACGGCGAACTGGCGCTCGGCAAGAACCTCCTCGTTGCGCTGATGCCGTGGGAGGGCTACAACTTCGAGGACGCCATCATCCTCAGCGAGCGACTCGTCCGCGACGACGTGCTCACCTCGATCCACATTCACGAGCACGAGGTCGATGCACGCGACACCAAGCTCGGACCCGAGGAGATCACGCGCGACATCCCGAACCTCAGCGACGACGTGCTGCGCGACCTCGACGACCGTGGCGTCATCCGCATCGGCGCCGAGGTCGGCCCCGGCGACGTGCTGGTGGGCAAGGTCACCCCGAAGGGCGAGACCGAGCTCACGCCCGAGGAGCGCCTGCTGCGCGCCATCTTCGGCGAGAAGGCCCGCGAGGTGCGCGACACCAGCCTCAAGGTGCCGCACGGCGAGAGCGGCAAGGTCATCGATGTCAAGGTGCAGCGCCGCGAGGACGGCCACGAGCTGGCCCCCGGCGTGAACCAGCTGGTGAAGGTGTACGTGGCGCAGAAGCGCAAGATCAGCGTCGGCGACAAGCTCGCCGGCCGCCACGGCAACAAGGGCGTGATCTCCAAGGTGCTCCCGGTCGAGGACATGCCGTACCTCGCTGATGGCACGGCGGTCGACATCATCCTCAACCCGCTCGGCGTGCCGAGCCGAATGAACGTCGGCCAGGTGCTCGAGGCGCATCTGGGCTATGCGGCCCGGTGGGGATGGGTGGATGCCAAGAATGGCAAGGACGTCGGCGCCAAGCCCACGCGCGGCACCGAGACCAAGACCCGCCCGACGACGCCGCCCAGCACCTTCATCGCGACGCCGGTGTTCGACGGCGCCCACTGGGACGAGGAGGAGGCGTCGGGCAAGCACCCGACGATCCAGCAGATCTTCGAGAACCTGCATCCCGAGTCGGCCAAGGGCGACCGCCTCATCCAGGCCGACGGCAAGACCGTGCTCTACAACGGCCGTACCGGTGAGAAGTACGACCGGCCGGTGACGGTGGGCTACATGTACATCCTCAAGCTGGCGCACCTTGTCGACGACAAGATCCACGCCCGCAGCACGGGCCCGTACAGCATGATCACCCAGCAGCCGCTCGGCGGTAAGGCGCAGTTCGGCGGCCAGCGGTTCGGCGAGATGGAGGTGTGGGCACTCGAGGCCTACGGTGCCGCCTACTGCCTGCAGGAGCTGCTCACCATCAAGAGCGACGACGTGCTCGGCCGCGTGAAGGTGTACGAGGCCATCGTGAAGGGCGACAACATCCCCGAGCCCGGCATCCCCGAGAGCTTCAAGGTGCTCATGAAGGAGATGCAGGCGCTGTGCCTCAATGTCGAGGTGCTCGCCAGCGACGGCTCCGAGATCGAGATGCGCGAGATGGACGAAGACGTCTTCCGTGCCGCCGAGGAACTGGGCATCGACATCAGCCGCAACGAGCGCGGCACCGACGAAGACGACCGTGAGCGCGAGGCCCGCCGGGCTGCTCGCTCGAGCTACTGAGACACGACGCGAGAACAAGCGAGACGAGGCACCCCATGCTTGACGTGAACATGTTCGACCAGCTGCGAATCGGGCTGGCCACCGCCGACCAGATCCGCGCGTGGACCAACGAGCGTCACCCCGGCGAGAAGGAAGTCAAGAAGCCGGAAACGATCAACTACCGCACGCTGCGTCCCGAGAAGGACGGCCTGTTCTGCGAGAAGATCTTCGGACCAACCCGCGACTGGGAGTGCTACTGCGGCAAGTACAAGCGCGTCCGCTTCAAGGGCATCATCTGCGAGCGCTGCGGCGTCGAGGTGACGCGCTCCAAGGTGCGTCGCGATCGCATGGGCTACATCACCCTGTCGGCGCCTGTCGTCCACATCTGGTACCTGCGCGGCACGCGCAGCTGGCTCGCGTATCTGCTGGCCGGCCTGCAGCCGAAGGAAGAGCTGAAGGCCAAGCAGCTCGACAAGGTGGTGTACTTCAACGCGCACCTCGTCACTTGGGTCGACGAGGACAAGCGCCACGCTGATCTTCCCACCATCGAGGCCGAGCACCTCGAGGAGATCGACGGGCTTCGCAAGGAGCTCGAACTCGAGATCGACCGGCTGCACAAGAAGTTCGAGAAGGAAGCCGGCAAGGCCGAGGCCGAGGGTGCCGACGCCCGCAAGATGCGCACCGCACTCGACCGCGAGTGCGCTGCCAAGCGCGAGGAGATCGAGGCCGAGATCGATCGCGTGCAGCGCGCCTTCGACGAGTTCAAGAGCCTCCACTCGCGCCAGATCATCGACGACGAGGGCCTGTGGCGCGAGCTTCGCTACCGCTTCGAGGACTACTTCGAGGGCGGCACCGGCGCCGATGCCATCAAGCAGCTCATCGACCGGATCGACTTCGACGAAGAGGAGCGCAAGCTCCGCGACGCGATCGACCACACCGCCAGCGGCAGCAAGCCCCTCAGCGCCCAGCGTCGCCAGAAGGCGATCAAGCGCCTGAAGATCGTCGCCTCGTTCAACAAGCGCGACGAGCACGGCAACCGGGTCAACGACCCGAAGGCCATGATCCTCGACGTGGTGCCGGTGATCCCGCCCGAGCTTCGCCCGATGGTGCAACTCGACGGCGGCCGCTTCGCCACCTCCGACCTCAACGACCTGTACCGGCGCGTGATCAACCGCAACAACCGCCTGAAGCGCCTGCTCGATCTCGGTGCCCCCTAGATCATCGTCAACAACGAGAAGCGCATGCTGCAGGAGGCGGTCGACGCCCTGTTCGACAACGGCCGCCGCGGCCGACCGGTCACCGGGCCGGGCAACCGCCCGCTGAAGTCGCTCTCCGACATGCTGAAGGGCAAGCAGGGCCGCTTCCGCCAGAACCTGCTCGGCAAGCGCGTCGACTACTCGGGCCGCTCGGTCATCGTCGCCGGTCCGACGCTGAAGCTCCACCAGTGCGGGCTTCCCAAGCTGATTGCGCTCGAGCTGTTCAAGCCGTTCGTGATGAAGCGGCTCGTCGACCTGCAGCTGGCACAGAACATCAAGAGCGCCAAGCGCATGGTCGAGCGCCGCCGGCCGCAGGTGTGGGACGTGCTCGAGGACGTCATCAAGGAGCACCCGGTGCTCTTGAACCGCGCCCCCACGCTGCACCGCCTCGGCATCCAGGCCTTCGAGCCCGTGCTCGTCGAGGGCAAGGCCCTCCAGATCCACCCGCTCGTCTGCACGGCGTTCAACGCCGACTTCGACGGCGACCAGATGGCCATCCACGTGCCGCTGTCGGCAGAGGCCCAGGCCGAGGCGCGAGTGCTGATGCTGAGCGCCAACAACATCCTCTCGCCGGCCTCCGGCCGCCCGATCGTGACGCCCAGCCAGGACCTGATCATCGGCGGCTTCTACCTCACCGAACTGGTCGAGGGCGCCAAGGGCGAGGGCCGCGTGTTCCGCCACCTGTGGGAGGTGCAGCGGGCACTCGACGAGGGCAGCCTGCACCTGCACGCCCCGATCATGGTGCGCCGGCGTGAGTCGCTGCCGAGCCCCGACAAGCCGGGCGAGAGCGTCGAGTCGACCGAGTTCCGCACGACGGCAGGCCGGATGATCTTCGAGAACGCGCTGCCCGACGACTACCCGAGCCGCTTCGGCCACATCACCGACGTGGTGAAGAAGAAGGAGATGGGCGTCATCGTCGAGCGCCTCTCCGACCACTACAACAAGGGTGCGGTGGCGCTGTCGCTCGACGCGATCAAGAACGTCTGCTACCGCTATGCATCGCAGAGCGGCGTGACGGTGTCGATCGACGACGTCAAGACGCCCCGCGACAAGGCGCGCATCCTCGCCGAGCACGAGTCGATGGCCGACAAGGTCGAGACCCAGTTCCGCCGCGGCATCATCACCGACGGCGAGCGCCGCCAGCAGGAGGTCCGCATCTGGACCGATGCCACGGCACAGGTGCAGAAGGCACTCGAGGACGAGTTCCGCGCCCAGCGCTTCAACCCCATCGACATGATGGTGGGCTCGGGCGCACGAGGGAACATGACCCAGATGCGCCAGATCGCCGGCATGCGTGGCCTCGTGGCCAACCCCCGTGGCGACATGATCCCGCGTCCGATCAAGAAGAACTTCCGCGAGGGCCTCGAGACGCTCGAGTACTTCATCGCCACGCCGGGCGCCCGCAAGGGCCTCGTCGACACGGCGCTGCGTACCGCCGACTCGGGCTACCTCACCCGTCGACTCGTCGACGTGGCGCAGGAGCTCATCATCCGCGAGGACGACTGCGGCAGCGCACTCGGCCTGTGGATCGAGCATGTCGAGCCCGACACGCCGAACCGCAAGAGCTACCTCGACACGAAGCTGTTCGGCCGGGCGCTCTCGCAGGACGTCACCCTGTCGGACGGCACCGTGCTGGCGCGCAACTCGCTCGTCGGCGACGTCGAGATGGCGCTGCTGCGCGACGACCCCACGGTCAACCGCGTGCGCGTGCGCTCGGTGCTCACGTGCGATGCCGAACTGGGCGTCTGCGCGCTGTGCTACGGCCGCTCGCTGGCCACCGGAAAGAGCATCGAGCTCGGCGAGGCTGTCGGCGTCATCGCCGCCCAGTCGATCGGCGAGCCCGGCACGCAGCTCACCATGCGTACGTTCCACACCAGCGGCGTTGCCGGGAAGGACATCGCCGGCGGTCTGCCCCGAGTGGTTGAGCTGTTCGAGGCCCGCACCCCGCGGGGCTCGGCCCGCCTCGCTGCCGCCAGCGGCGTGGTGCGCATCGGTGACGACGAGGGCAAGGGCATCCCGGTCACCGTGGTCAACGACGAGGGCGACGAGTTCCCCATCGTGCTGCCCACCGGCAGCCGCCCGCTCGTGGCCAACGGCCAGGAGGTCAAGGCCGGCGACCCGCTCACCGACGGCCCCTTCGACCCGAAGGAGCTGATGGAGATCAAGGGCATTCGCGAGACGCAGCACTATCTCGTAGAAGAGGTGCAGCGCGTGTACCGCGACCAGGGCGTGAGCATCCACGACAAGCACATCGAGCTGATCGTGCGCCAGATGACCCGCCGCGTCGGCGTGCAGGAGCCGGGCGACACCGGATTCCTGCCCGGCGAGCGGGCCGACGCCAAGACCTTCCGCGACACCAACCGTCGGATGGTCGAGGAGGGCAAGAAGCCGGCCGAGGGCCGTCCCGAGATCATGGGCATCACCAAGGCCTCGCTGGCCACCGAGAGCTGGCTCTCGGCGGCGTCGTTCCAGGAGACCACCCGTGTGCTCACCGAGGCCGCCATCGACGGCAAGGGCGACGGCCTGCTCGGGCTCAAGGAGAACATCATCATCGGCAAGCTCATCCCCGCCGGCACGGGCATGGGCCGCTACCGGGAGTTCTCGGTCCAGGCTCCCGACTACCAGCCGTCGGCGTTCTCGTTCAGCAGCGATGCCGACTCGAACCCGGCCGACTGGCTCAGCAATATCCACGGCACGTACAGCAGCGATGCTGACGAGGTCGTGGAGGGCTGACCGAGGTTGCCAGCCCTCGCAGGCCACCCGTAGCATTACGGGGTCCTGCGGGGCTCTGGTTCCGACCGAACGCTTTCGCACCATGACGCACCGCACACACTGACGTAGGGGAAACACCGTGCCCACCATTCAGCAGCTGATCCGCCAGGGTCGCAGCACGAAGTTCTCGAAGACCAAGACGCCGGCCCTGAAGGGGTCGCCGCAGCGTCGCGGCGTGTGCACCCGCGTGTACACCAACACTCCGAAGAAGCCGAACTCGGCACTGCGCAAGGTGGCCCGTGTCCGCCTTACCAGCGGCGTCGAGGTGACGGCCTACATCCCCGGCGAGGGACACAACCTGCAGGAGCACAGCATCGTGCTCGTGCGCGGTGGCCGTGTCCGCGACCTGCCGGGTGTCCGCTACAAGATCATCCGCGGCGCGCTCGACGCCGCCGGTGTGAAGAACCGCAAGCAGGCCCGCAGCCGTTACGGCGCCAAGGCCGGCAAGTAAGCGCCCCGTCAGCACTCACGAGAACGTCCAGGACCGAACATGCCCCGCAAAGGACCCGCACAGCGTCGAGAGCTCACTCCCGACCCGATGTATCGCTCGGTGCTGGTCACCCAGCTCGTCAACAAGGTGATGCTCCATGGCAAGCGCTCGCTTGCCGAGCGCATCGTCTACGACGCACTCACCATCATCGAGACCAAGTCGGGTTCCGAGCCGATCGCCACGCTGAAGCGGGCGGTCGAGGCCGTGAAGCCGCCGCTCGAGGTGCGCAGCCGTCGCGTCGGCGGCGCCACCTACCAGGTGCCCGTCGAGGTGCGCCCCCGCCGTGCGAGCACCCTCGCCATTCGCTGGCTCGTCGAGTACAGCCGTGCCCGCCGCGAGAAGACGATGGCCGAATGCCTCGCCAATGAGCTGCTCGATGCGGCCAACGGCCTTGGCGCCAGCATCAAGAAGCGCGACGACATGCAGAAGATGGCCGAGAGCAACAAGGCCTTCGCCCACTACCGCTGGTAGGCGGTGCTGCCAGCCCTCACTGAGGGCGCTTCGGCACTATTTGGTTGCGCACGATGCGCGCCTTGCTCACCGCTGCGGTGGGCGACTTCGACACGACGGTGACATGGCCGGCGAGCTCGCCGTCGGTCGTCGGCTGCCGGCCGTAGAGGTGCAGGTGAGCCGTCGGCTCGTCGAGCACGGTGGCCCACGCAGGCTCGCCGTCGCTCCACAGCGACCCCGACAGCGAGACGCTCGCAGCGCCCGGTGCCCTGATCGCTGATACGCCGAGGCCCATTCCGCACACGGCACGCACCTGCTGCTCGAACTGGCTGCTCGCGCAGGCGTCGACGGTGAAGAGCTGGGCAGCGTGCGGTGCCGGCGAGATCTCGTTGACGATCACGGCGCGGCCGACGATGAACAGCTCGATGCTCAGCAGGCCGATGCATTCCAGCTCGTCGGCGATGTAGGCGGCGAGGTCTTCGATGCCCTCCTGCCCGTTCGGGGGCAGCGCGGCCGGCGCATGGGTGGCGTCGAGCCTGCCCTTGATGTAGAGGCACTGGGAGACCGGGGTGCATGCAGTGCGGCCGTCGGCGCTGCGGGCGACACCGACCGTGAGTTCCTTGAACACGCGCATCCGCCGTTCGAGCACGCACGGGATCCGGTCGATGCCGTCCCACATCTCGGCGAGGCGGGCGGCATTGGGCACCGACACGTGACCGGGGCTTGCGGTCGCATGGCGTGCGGGCGCGGGGCTCGCGGGCTTGAGGATCGCCGGAAAGTCGAGCGTTGCGGCGGCCTCGAGATCGGCCTCGGTGCGCAGCGTTCGCCACGGTGCCAGCGGGACGCCGAGTTCGTCGAGGAATGTGCGCTGCGCGATCCGGTCGCGGCACAGGGCGATCACGTCCGGCGATGGGCGCACGGCGGTGGCGCCCACGATGCTGCGCAGTGCGTCGTGTGGCGCATCCTCTGTCTCGACGGTGACCACGTCGCACGCATCGGCCAGACGGCCGAGCGCGACGGGATCGTCGAGGTGGGCGACCAGTCGCAGGTCGGCCACCTGCAGCGCAGGCGCCTGCGGGTCGGGATCGAGCACGCCCACCCGGAAGCCCATTTGTCGGGCAGCGGTAGCCAGGTAGCGGCTCATCGGCCCGCCGCCGACGATGCCCACAATGGCGGGCGGCGTCACTGGCACCTGCTGGCGTGCCTCGGGCGAGTTCTCGGACATGCGGGCGGGAGGGTAGCCGCGTCGGGGGCGGTCGGTCCGCTCAGGCAGCGCTGCCGACGCGCTCGCCATCGATCACGGTGGCATGGGCGCGACGTGGCGCAACGCAGTCGCCGGCACGGTCGACCGACACGCCGTGGGCGCGCAGGTGGTGGAAGAGGTCGTCGGCGGGCGATGTCGGGACCGCCAGCACCACCCAGTCGTGCCGCTCGGCGTGCTGGACGCCGGTGGGGTGGTGCAGCAGCGTGAGCTCGCCGCCGTGCAGCCCCATCGGCACCAGGTCGGTTCGCTGCACGATGCCCTTCGCAGTGGCCCGCATCCACCACTGCTCCATGTCGAGCGTGATGCCGAGGTCCTGGCCGACGACCATCCCTGGCGTGATGATCTCGACGCGGCAGCCGCGGTCGGCGAGCAACTCGGCCGTCGAGGTGGCATGGTGGAAGCCGATCTCGTCGATAACCGCCACGGAGTCACCCGCTGCCGGTACGGGCTGGCCGGGTACAGGGTCCAGCACGTCGCGCACATCGAGCACCTGCGACTCGCCCTCGCCCACCCACCACGGGCGCTGCGGTGCCGAGCCGGTGGCGATGATCACGTGGTCGGCGCGACGAGCGGCGACAAGATCGACGTCGGCATCGACACCGAGTTCGATGCAGACGCCGAGGCGGCTGCACTCGGCGAGCTGGTTGCGGATCAGGTCGCCGAACTCGGCGCGGTTGGGCACCGATGCGGCGATGCGCACCTGTCCACCGGGCCGCTGCGCACGGTCGACGACGGTGACGCGGTGTCCGTTGCGGGCGGCGGCGATGGCCGACTGCAGGCCGGCGGGCCCGGCGCCGACCACCAGCACGGTGCGCCGGGGTGCCGGTCGGCGCGAGATGCCGACGTCGGTGGCCTCGCGCCCGGTGCGCGGATTCTCGATGCAGCCCAGCCAGCGATTGAGGCCCATCCGACCGACGCACTCCTGGTTGCAGCTGAGGCACAGCCGGATGTCGTCGGCATGACCGGCGCGAGCCTTGGCGGCGAAGTCGGGATCGGCGATCTGCCCGCGCACGATGCCGACGAGGTCGCAGTGCCCCTCGGCAAGGGCTCGCTCGGCCTGCAGCGGATCCTTGAACCGCCCGACACCCACGACGGGAAGGTCGATTGCCTTGCGGAATGCGGACGAGATGAACAGCGCATAGCCGGGCGGGACGTGCATGCTCGCCTCGATCATGTACAGGCTGGCGGTTGCCACCCCGATCGACGTGTTGACATAGTCGACCTGCCCGGTGGCCTCGACGAGACGCGCCACCTGCACCGCCTCGTCGATGGTGGTGCCGCCGTCGATCAGTTCGTCGCCGCACAGCCTGACACCGAGTGCCAGCCGACTGCCGACGACGCGCCGCACGGCGGTGATGATGTCGACGAGCAGCCGTGCGCGGTTCTCGAGCGAGCCGCCGTACTCGTCGTCGCGCGAGTTCGTCGCCGGCGAAAGGAAGCCGCGGACGATCGACGAGTGACTGCACTGCAACTCGATGCCGTCGAAGCCGCCCTCGGCGCAGTGCTCGGCCACGGTGGCGTAGCCGGCGATGATCTCGTCGATCTCGGCGTGGGAGACTGCTTTGGGCACCTCGCGGAACAGCGGATCGGCAACGGGTGACGGAGCCCACACCGGCAGCCGGGTGTACATCGACGATGCCTGGCCGCCGTTGTGGTTGATCTGGGCGAAGATCGGCGTGCCATGCCGGTGCACTGCGCCGGTGATCCGGCGGTACCCGGCGATGGCGTCGCGGTGGAAGCCGTGGATCAGCTTCTCGTACGGCCAGTCGGTCGGATGGGTGCTGTGCTCTTCAGTGATGATGAGGCCCGCACCACCCGCAGCCCGCGCCGCGTAGTAGGCGGCATGCTGCTCGGTGGGCAGTCCCCCGCGGGCGTAGTTGGTGAGGTGTGCGCTGAAGACGATGCGGTTGCGCGTGGCGACCGGTCCGAGCTGCATCGGCGTCCACAGGTAGCGGTACGACACGCTCCCACTCTACGGGGAGGTGCCGGCGCGCTGCCTACCGTGCGCGACGCGCATCGCGCGCCGCGCGCGTCGCACCGCGTAGCCTTGCCGCGTGGGGGAGCGGCAGCGCGTCAACGCACGAGGCACGGGACGCACATGACGGCATCTCGACGAGGCACGCGTACGTCGGCCTTTGGCGTTGGCCGTCGCGAGGGCCACGACTCGCGACCCTTCTACGAGCGGTTCTCGGCACCAGAGGTGTCGGACGACGCCGAGGTCAACGAGCCAGCAGACCTCGATCGGATCTATGTGGGTGACGCCCGCGACATGCACCAGGTGGCCGACTCGTCGGTGGCGCTGGTGGTCACGTCGCCGCCTTACTTCGCCGGCAAGGAGTACGAGGCGGTGCTCGGCGAGGGGCATGTGCCGGCCAACTACGTCGACTACCTGACGATGCTGCGCGACGTGTTCGCCGAGTGTCGACGCGTGCTGCAGCCCGGCGGCCGGATCGCCGTCACTGTCGCCAACCTCGGTCGGCGGCCGTACCGGTCGCTGGCCGCCGACGTCACCGGCATCCTGCAGGACGACCTGCGGCTCTTGCTCCGCGGCGAGATCATCTGGGTGAAGCAGCGCGGTGCCGCCGGCAACTGCGCATGGGGAAGCTTCCAGCGTCCCGGCAATCCGGTGCTGCGCGACCTCAGCGAGCGCGTGCTCGTGGCGTCGAAGGGCCGGTTCGACCGCGCCGTCGACGTCCGAGAGCGAGCGAAGCGCGGCCTTCCATCAGTCAGCACGATGAGCCGCGACGAGTTCATGGAGGTCACCCTCGACGTGTGGGAGATCCCGCCCGAGAGCGCGTCGAGGGTGCAGCATCCCGCCCCGTTTCCAGTGGCGCTGCCAGAGCGACTGATCCACATGAACACCTACGAGGGCGAGCTCGTGCTCGATCCCTTCATGGGTTCGGGTACCACGGCAGTGGCGGCGCGCTGCACCGGCCGGCACTTCGTCGGCTACGACACCGAGCGCCGGTACGTGCGCGACGCGCTGGCCAGGGTCGATGCCGAGCAGGCACGACCGCAGGTGCGTCTGGGTGCCCGCCAGTCGGGTGCGGACCCGGTCGAGGCGGGGTGGGCGGCGAAGGATCTCGCGGTCGCGCTCCTCGAACAGGCGGGCTTCGCGTCGATTGCCGACGGCGCGCGAATCGTGCCGGCGGTCGAGCCCACGCTGGCCGCTGTCGACCGTCGCGGGCGCCGGTGGTGGTTCGAGGTCGTGGGCGGGCGCACATCGAACCGTCCGGGTGCGCAGCGCATCGAACTCCTGTGGCGTGCAATCGCCAAGGCCGCCGTGGCGCACGCGGTGGATCCCTCGGTGCGGTTCGGCATCCTCACCGTCAGTCTCCCCGCGACCGGCAGCGGTGGACGGGCGCTCGCCTCGGTGACAGGCCCGCGTCGGCCGGTGGCACTGGTGGCCGACTTGCTGAGCGACGACGTCGTCGAGCAACTGCGCCGCGCCTGACGCCGGGTCGTCAGTGATGGGCTGAGTAGAGGCCTGGGCGTCCGGCGGCGAGGCGTGCCATCACGGCGACGATGATTGCCGGCAGCATGGCGTGCCTGCCGAAGCGTTCGACGGACATCACGATGCCGAGCAAGGTCGCCGACGCTGCGGCTCCGTAGGCGACGGTCGAGCCGATCGATGCCAGCAGCACCGTACGCGCTCCCTCGGCGCCGAGTGCCGCGGCCAGGGCCGATCCTGCAGTGGCGCCGATCACGAAGAGCGGCGTCACGTCGCCGCCCACGAAACCGGCTCCGAGCGACACGGCACTGGCGACCAGCTTGGCGGGTGCAACCCACCACTCGATGTCGCGGCCGGCGAGCGCGTCGTCGAGCAGCGGCAGCGACATCCCGAGGACGTCACGGCCGGCGAGCGCGCCGATCGCGAGCACGACGATGCCGCCGGCGGCTCCGCGGCGTGCGGCGCGGTGCAGGCGCCGGGCCGCGTGCCGGCGCACGAGCCCGAGCAGCCAGACGAACCATCGTGCCAGCAGGCCGAACGCGATGCCGGCGACGAGCAGCATGAGGATGACGCCGAGCGACCAGTCGATGTTGCCGAGCGGGTCGGGCGGGCGGAGGTCGTAGCCCAGTGCGCCGACCGTCCGCCGTCCGACGATCGCCGACACGGCGGCCAGCGGCACCGTGCGCAGGCGCTGGCGGCGGGCAAAACGCCATGCGAAGACGACGCCCGTGACCGGAACGCCGAAGGCGGCTCCCCAGCCGCCGGCCAGCGAGGCGGCCAGCAGCAGTCGGCGGTCGTCGGGCGAGACGCGCAGTGCCCGTGCACCCGTCTCGGTGAGCGATGCCGAGATCTGCAGAGCGCCGCCCTCGCGGCCGACCGACGCGCCGACGGCGTGGCTGGCCACCGAGCCGGCGAGGACGAGCGGCGCCATCCGTGCCGGCACCCCGTGCGTGAGCACCGTGGCCTCGGCGATCACGCCCGCCGTGCCGCCGCGGGCCCGTCCGCCGATGGCATGGTAGGCAGCGGCGACGGTAGCCCCGCCGACGGGCAGCAGCCAGACGAGCCACGGCGTGTCGAGGCGGGCCGTCGTGGCGGCATCGAGTGATCGAAGGAAGACGAAGACACCGACGCCGCTGACTGCGCCACTGCCCGCAGACAGCACGAGGAGCCGCAGGAGACGACACATCGGGGTCACCCTAGTGATGGTGCCGCGGCAGGCCGTCGATGACGTCGGACACCCTGTCCGTAGGATGGTTGCACCATGTCGGACTCCCCGTCGCTCTTCGATGACGGCCAATTGCCGGCCGGTTCGAGCGGGCTCGACCTCGAGTCGCTGAATCCGGCGCAGCTCGACGCCGTCACCCACCGCGGCGGACCGCTGCTCGTCGTCGCCGGGGCGGGCTCGGGAAAGACCCGTGTGCTGACGCATCGGATCGCGCACCTCATCGATCAGGGAGCCCATCCGTCGTCGATACTCGCCATCACGTTCACCAACAAAGCCGCCGACGAGATGAAGCACCGCGTTGCCTCGCTCGTTGGCCCGGCAGTGCGGGCGATGTGGGTCTGCACCTTCCATGCGGCGTGCGTGCGCATCCTGCGCGCCCATGCCGAGGTGCTCGGGTACCCGCGGACGTTCAGCATCTACGACCAGGCCGATGCGCAGCGCCTCGTCGGCTACGTGGTTCGCGACCTCGGCCTCGACGCGAAGCGCTTCGCCCCTCGTGCGTCGCATGGGCAGATCAGCCTCTGGAAGAACGAACTGGTCAGTCCCGAGCAGGCTGCGGCATCGGCCGCCAACATCTTCGAGCGCAAGCATGCCGAGATCTACGCCGAGTACCAGCAGCGGCTCCGCAAGGCGGGCGCCATGGACTTCGACGACCTGCTGGTGCAGACCGTCCTGCTGCTCCGGCAGTCACCAGAGGTGCTCGCCCACTACCAGCGGAAGTTCCAGCACATCCTGATCGACGAGTACCAGGACACGAATATGGCCCAGAACGAGATTGCCCTCTCGCTCGCCGCCGAGCACGAGCAGATCACCATCGTCGGCGACGGCGACCAGTCGGTCTATGCGTGGCGCGGCGCCGACGTGCGGAACATCTCGCAGTTCGAGCAGGCCTTCGACCGCGTCACCACCATCGTGCTCGACCAGAACTATCGCAGCACGCAGACCATTCTCGATGCGGCGAATGCCGTCATCCGCAACAATCCCCATCGCCAGGACAAGCAGCTCTGGAGCGAGCTCGGCGAGGGCGAGCGGATCGTCAGCTACCGCGCCGAGGACGAGGGCGATGAGGCGGTCTGGGTGGTGCGCACGCTGCAGGAGGTGCAGCGCGAGCGACGGTACCTCTGGAAGGACATGGCGGTCTTCTACCGCACCAATGCCCAGAGCAGGGTGCTCGAAGAGGCGCTCATGCGAATCGGCGTTCCGTACCGCGTCGTCGGCGGAACCCGCTTCTACGACCGTCGCGAGGTGAAGGACGCGATGGCCTACCTGCGTGCCGTCGTGAATCCCGCCGACGAGGTCAGCGTGAAGCGAGTGCTGAACATCCCCAAGCGCGGGGTGGGCGAGGGCAGTATCGCCAAGGTCGACGCGTTGGCCGGGTCGGAGGGCATCACCTTCGTCGACGCCCTGCGACGGGCAGCCGATGCAGGCGTCGGCGGGACGGCGGCGCGCGGCATCGAGTCGTTCGTCGCCGTGCTTGATGCGGCACGTGTCGGCCTCCATGACGACTCGTCGCCCGGCGACATCCTCCAGCACGTGCTCGAGTCCAGCGGCTACCTCGCCGAACTCGAGGCCGAGGAGAGCCTCGAGGCGGCTGGTCGCCTCGAGAATCTCGGCGAACTCGTCGGCTCGGCACGCGAGTTCACCAGCATCGACGACTTCCTCGAGCGTGTCTCGCTGGTTGCCGATACCGACGACATCGATGACGACGACCGCGTGGTGCTGATGACGCTGCACAGCGCCAAGGGACTCGAGTATCCGGTGGTGTTCATCGTCGGCATGGAGGAGGGGATCTTCCCGCACAACCGGGCACTCACAGAGCCGCACGAGATGGAGGAAGAGCGACGTCTCGCCTACGTCGGCATCACACGCGCCCAGCGCTGCCTCTTCCTGGCGCACGCCTGGAGCCGTCAGCTGTTCGGCAACACCAACTTCAATCCGCCGTCGCGCTTTCTCGATGAGATCCCCGCCGCCCTCCTCGAGTCGCGTGGTGGCGGGGGATCGCGCGGGGCGTACTCGGGCCGCGCCGCGTACCGCGGGGGCGGTGGTGGCGGCGTGCCGTCGTACCGCCCTGCGGGCGAGCGGCGCCCGGCAGTCAGCGGCTTCGACCCCGACGAGTTGGGCGACGAGCACCGCAAGCGCGTGGTCGACGCAGCGATGGCGCACCGACACGCCGCGCCCCAGCGCAGCGGCGCCGATGCCATCGGCCTGCGAGTCGGCGACGACGTCGAGCATCCGTCATTCGGCGACGGCATCATCGTCGAGATCCGCGGCGACGGCGACCATGCCATCGCCACGATCCGCTTCGCCGGCTCGGTCACCAAGCACCTCTCGCTGGCCTGGGCACCGCTCTCGCGTCGTGGCTGACCGGTCGTCCTCGCTGGCAGTTGGCGGCGTACTGCCGCAGCACGTGCTCCGACGCCGGCAACTGCTGGCGCGGGGATGGGCGATCGCCGCGGTGGCGTGGTCGCTCGTGAGGACACTGATGGCCTGGGTGCTGCTCGGCGACTACGGGCTGAACCCATGGGCCTACCTGTGCGTCGACCTGTCCACCTCCGTCGTCCTCGGCCAGTCGATGCCGCGCATGGTGGTCGGATTCGCCGACGGCCGGCGACGCCATGCGCTGCGCTGGGGTGCGGTCACGTCGATCGCCTACGCCATCCCCGACGTCTACCTGTTCACCAGCACCGAGCGGATTCCGCCGGTCACGGTCGGCGTGCTCGTGGCCGTCATCGTCGTCGGTATCGGTGTCACGGGGGCGACGGTGGCGCGCCGGATCCGGTCAGCCCGCGCCGGCGTGGTTCAATTGGAGCCATGAAGGCAGCCATCCTCTTCGAGAGCCTCACCGGCACCACCCGCACGGCCGCCGGCCTCGTCGCCGCCGACCTGCAGCAGGTGGGCTGGAGCATCACCGGCGTGTCGCCCGTGCGCCGGCCCGACCTGCAGTCGGTCCAGGACGCCGATCTGGTGGTCGTGGGCACGTGGGTGCACGGACTGTTCGTCGTCGGCCAGGCGCCCTGGGGCATCGGCGCGATCGAGCGAATGCCCGCGATGCGCGGCAAGCGCGCCGTGACGTTCTGCACCTATGCGCTGCATCCGGGCGGCACCCTCGACCGCATGGAGGCGGCGCTGCGACTCGTCGGCTGCGACGTCGTTGGCGGGGTTGCGCTGCACCGGGCCAGGCTGGCCGAGCACGCCGAGGAGTTCGCTGCCCGACTCGCAGCGAACGTGCCGGCCGTCGCCTGACACAGGCCCGCGGCAGCCAGACTGATCACGGGCATCCCGACGGACGCGCCGGTCGCTCAGCCGGTCGTGGTCGGTGCCGTGGCGACGAGGTCGAGCGTCAGCAGGCCGTCATCGCTCACGATTGGCTGCACGCCGAGCGGCGGCAGCGCCAGCCCGTCGATGCCGAGCGTGCGGCCGTCGCAGTCGGTGAACGACCGCGTGCCTGGGGTCAGTTCGACGGCGCAGGTGGGGTCGCGGTCGGCCGGGTAGGCGAGGTAGATCGCCCAGCCCTGGCGGGGATCGTCTCCCGTGTGGTCGAGCACGATCGACCGGTCGTCGCCGATCAGGTCGGCCATCACCAGTGGGCCGCCCTCGGCGACGAGGTCGGCGAAGGTGTCCACCCTGCCGAGGTCCTGGTAGGCGGGCACGAGGATCTCCTCGGTCTCGTCGGCGTTGCCGGCGATGAGGGCGGCGACGCCCCAGAGGGCGAGGCCGAGCACGGTGAAGAAGCCAATGCCCGCAGCCACCGGGATGACCGCCCGTGCGAGGGTCGATGTCGGCCTCGTGCGTGCCATTGCCTCCAGTCTGCCCGGGATCGCATGGAATTGAGACAGCGGCGGCCGTGGTCGTAGGGTCTTGGCCGTGAAGCGCCCGTTCCGAGTGGTGGTGGCAAAGCCCGGACTCGACGGACACGACCGCGGCGCCAAGACCATCACGCGGGCGCTGCGCGACCACGGCTTCGAGGTGATCTACACGGGGCTCCACCAGACCCCCGAGCAGATCGCCGAGACAGCGATGCAGGAAGACGTCGACGCCGTCGGGCTGTCGCTGCTGAGCGGCGCGCACCTCACGCTGTTCCCTCGGGTGATGGCCGAGTTGCGCAGCCGCGGCCTCGGCGACCTGCTGGTCTTCGGCGGAGGCGTGATTCCCGATGCCGATGCCCGCGCGCTGCGCGAGCAGGGCGTCGCCGAGATCTTCGGCCCGGGCAGCTCGCTGCGGGCAATCAGCCAGTGGCTCGAGGCCGCCCTCGACGCCCGAGAGGAAGGCGCCTGATGGACCTGTTCGAGTATCAGGGCAAGCAGTACTTCGCCCGCTTCGGCATCGCAGTGAGCCCCGGCGACGTGGCACAGACCGTCGACGAGGCGGTGCGCGCCGCCGACGCTGCCGGCTATCCGGTGGTGGTGAAGGCCCAGGTGCGTGTCGGCGGGCGCGGCAAGGCGGGTGGCATCAAGCTGGCCTCTACGGCCGACGAGGTGCGACTGCATGCCGGCAACATCCTCGGGATGGACATCAAGGGCCACGTCGTCCAGCGCGTGTGGGTCGAGCACGCCAGCGACATCGAGAAGGAGTACTACGCCTCGTACTCGCTCGACCGTGCCGCCAAGAAGCACCTCCTGATGCTGAGCGCGCAGGGAGGTGTCGAGATCGAGGCAGTCGCAGCCACCGATCCCGATGCGATCGTGATGCTGCACATCGACCCGGTCGACGGGATCTCGCTCGACGCCGCCCGCGATGCGGCGACGAGAGCGAAGATCGACAGCGTGGCCGTCGACGGCGTCGCCGACATGCTCGTCCGCCTCTACCGCTGCTTCACCGAGGGCGACTGCGACCTCGCCGAGATCAACCCGCTCATCCTGCGGCCCGACGGCGGCGTACACGCCCTCGACGCAAAGGTGAGCCTCGATGCCAATGCGGCATTCCGTCATCCCGAGTGGGACGAATACCGCGCCACCGAAGAACTCGACGCCCGCGAGCAGCTGGCGCGTACGCACGACCTGCAGTACATCGGGCTCGACGGATCGGTGGGCATCATCGCCAACGGCGCCGGCCTCGCGATGAGCACCCTCGATGTCGTCAACCAGGTGGGTGGCAGCGCAGCCAACTTCCTCGACATCGGCGGCGGCGCCAACGCCGACATGATGGCGGCGGCCCTCGAGGTGATCA
>JBJTRF010000008.1:0-7203 GCA_046076025.1 Ilumatobacteraceae bacterium | reverse complement strand
GTCGACCCCCTGGACGCGTCGTTGCGCTGGGCCCCATGATGACGGCGGGAAGAGAAACGGAAGTGCTGGGTCCGCCACGAGCGGACCCGGCACCGACGTCAGAACATCACTCCGAGAAGTAGAGGTTCTTGTAGCCCCGGCCGTAGTGGTCGAGGTTGAGCGTGTTCGGGCGCTCGACGAGGCCCTGGAGACGCGGGTTGAAGCCGTCGAGCTGGTTGCCGAAGAAGGCGATGATGAGACCGCCCGTCTCGTACAACTCGGTCTGCATCTTGTCGGTGATGACCTTGCGCTTGTCGAGGTCGGTCTCGGCCACGGCAGCGTTGTAGTCCTCGACGAAGGTCGAGCCTTCCGGCGGCCAGTGCGTGTCGGGATACGGGGCCGTGGGCAGCTCGCCGGCGGCGCACTGGGCGAGGAAGTTGCGGGTGCCCCAGAAGTCGGTGCCGAACGGCCGCTTCAGGTACTCGTCGCCCCAGTAGATGCCGCCGTCGACGACCTGGGCGTCGATGGTGATGCCACCCTCGGCCGCCATCGCAGCGAAGGCCTGGATGAGCTCGGGCAGGCCGGCCGTGTCGTTCGGGGCGAGCAGCGCCGGGATCTCCGGGTTGCCGGCCTCGGCGAGCAGGGCATTGGCCTGGTCGAGGTCCTGGTCGCGCTGGGGCAGTTCGTCGCCGATGTAGCAGGCGTCGAGCGGGGCGAACAGGTCGTTGGCGATGGTGCCGTAGCCGCCTGCCACCTGGTCGATCGTCGCCTGGCGGTCGGGCACGAGGCGCATGGCCAGACGCACCTTGTTGTCGGTGAACGGCGGGATGTCGACGGCCATGAAGATGGGCGTCCAGCCACCGCCGGCCGAGTTGAGCACGTTCATGCCGCCGCCCTTGATCGTGTCGATCGCTGCCGCAGGGATGTCGGCGCAGACGTCGATCTGGTCGGCGAGCAGCGCGTTCACCATGGCATCGCCATCGGCGAAGTCGATGATGTGCACCTCGTCGAAGTACGGCTTGTCGGGCTGCCAGTAGTTCGTGTTGCGCACGTGGATCGACTGCACGCCGATCTCGAACTCCTTCAGCATGAACGGGCCGGTGCCGATCTGGTTGGTCGGGTCGCCGGCGAAGCGCTCGTAGCCGACGGGCACGATGTTCGACGTGTAGCCGCACAGCGCCTCGGGGAACGTGGCCACCGGCTGCTTGAGCGTGATCTCGACCGTGCGATCGTCGATCTTGACGACGCCGCTCGGGTCGAGGATCGGGCGCAGGGCCGAGCCGCCGAACACGGCGAGGTCGGGATCGAGCAGTCGCTGGAACGAGTAGATGACGTCGTCGGACGTGACCGGCTTGCCGTCGGCGAAGAGGATGCCCTCCTTCAGGCGGACCACGTACAGGTCGGCAGCCTTGGCCTCGACCTCCTCGGCGATCGAATCGTCGGTGACGATGTTGTACGCCGGGTCGAAGTTGAGCAGGCCTTCCCATCCGGTGACGATGCGGGCGATGTCGGCCTTCGAGACGATCTGCTGACCGTCGAGCAGGTCGTTGGCACCGCCGAGCGTGCCCATGCGCAGGATGCCGCCCTTCTTGATGCCGCCGGTGGGCGCCGTGGTGTCGGGTGCTGCCGTGATCGACGGCAGCGACTGCGGCTCGGTGGTGGCCGAACTCGACTCCTCGCCGCCACCGCACGCCGCAAGGGTCGCCGCTGCGGCAGCCGCAGCAGTACCGCCCACGATGAGCTGGCGTCGGGTGACCGAGTTGTTCGGCACCATGATGATCTTCTTGTCGGTCATTGGATGTGATTCCCCCAGGTGTGCGGGTCGGCGGCTCGCCGACACTGGACGGGCGAACCATAGCCCACCGAAAACCCCGCGTGTGCCCGACTGTCCATTGACTTTCCGTCAGTAGCAGCCTGGCCGCCGAGGGCGCGTTCTGGTGCTAAATGCGCTCCCAGTAGCGGCGCAGCTCCCAGTCGGTGACGTGCCGGTTGAAGGCCTCCCACTCGCCCCTCGCCATCGTGAGGATGTGGTGGTGCACCTCGTCGCCGAAGCACTCGCGGGCGGCCGCCGAGCCCTCCCACAGCGCGATCGCGTCGGGCAGATTCCAGGGGATGCGGTCGATGTCGGCCGCCTCATAGCCGTTGCCGACGAACGGCTCGCCAAGCGGCAACTGGTGGCGGATGCCGTACAGACCGCCGGCGATCTGGCCGGCGAAGGCGAAGTAGCTGTTGGCATCGGCGCCGGGGATGCGGCATTCGACGCGCGTGCCCTTGCCGTGGCCGACCTTGCGGAATCCGAGCGTGCGGTTGTCGATCCCCCATCCGATGCCGGTGGGCGCCCATGATCCCGGCTGGAAGCGCTTGTAACTGTTCACGGTGGGGGCCCACAGCAGGCTGAACTCGCGCGCCGTGGCGATGAGCCCAGCCAGGTAGTGCCGGAACACGTCGCTCATCCCGTGCGGGCCGTGGTGGTCGTCGAACACGGCCGTCGACCCGTCGGGGCTCCAGAGGCTCGAGTGGATGTGACACGACGAGCCGGTGTCGCCGAAGTCGGGCTTGGCCATGAACGTGACCGAGCGCCCGCTGAGGTGGGCGATCTCCTTGGCGGCCGTCTTGTAGATGCTGTTGCGGTCGGCCATCTCGACCGCCGTGGTGTAGTCGAGGTTGATCTCGTGCTGGCCGCGGCCGGCCTCGCCCTTGGAGAACTCGACCGGCACGCCGGCGGCCTCGAGCCCGCGGCGGATCTGGCCGAGGATGTACTCGTCCTTGGTGGTCTGCAGGACGTGGTAGTCCTCGAGCCACGGCGAGTGCGGGCGCAGGTCGCGGTACCCCTTCTCGAACGCCTCGTCGTAGGTGTCCTTGAAGAGATAGAACTCGATCTCGCTGGCGACCATCGGCAGGAAGCCCATCGCCGCAGCTGCCTCTTCCTGACGGCGCAGGATCGAGCGTGGCGCCACGTCGATCGGCTCGTTGGTCTCGACGTCGAGCAGGTCGCAGATCACGATTGCCGTGCGGTCGACCCAGGGCGTGATGCGCACCGTCGACCAGTCGGCCCTTGCCAGCATGTCGCCGTAGCCCTGCTCGTAACTGGTGAAGCGATAGCCCGACACGGGGTTGTTGTCCATGTCGCAGGCGATGAGGTAGTCGCAGTTCTCGGTGCCGTCATCGGCCACGTGCTCGAGGAAGAACCGCCCCGTGGTGCGCTTGCCGACCAGCCGCCCCTGCAGGTCGGGGAATGCCATCACCACCGTGTCGATCTCGCCCGTGCGGATCTGCTGCTCGAGGTGCTCGCGTGTGACGGTGGCGCGGACGTGCATGCGCCCGACTATACGCCTGCGGGTTTGCGACGGCCGATCCGCCGGCCAGCGCTCACCTGCGCTTCTTCGCCGCCGGCTTCGCGGCGGCATTGGCCGGCGCCTTCGCGGCGGCATTGGCCGGCGCCTTCGTGGCGGCCTTCTTCGCCTCGGGCTTCTTGGCCTCAGCCTTCTTCGCCTCGGGCTTCGCTGCGGCCGCCTTCGCCGCCGCCTTCTTGGCATCAGGCTTCGCCGCGCTCGCCTTCACTGCGGCCTTCTTGGCGTCGGGCTTGGCCGCAGCCGCCTTCGCTGGCGTCTTCTTCGCGTCGTCCTTGGCGGCCGTCGCCGTCGCTGCCGCACGCTTCGGGGCGGCGGGCCCCGCCTCGGCCTTCGCTGCCGACTTCGCGGCCTTCGGCGGCTTCAGCACGCCCCGCGCCAGCGCGTCGTCGAGGTAGCGCTCTGCTTCCTCGGTGCTCACCTTCAGTGCCGGGGCGATCTCGCTGATGAGATTGATGCGCGCCCGGTCGTACATCGTGCGCTCGGCGGCCGACAGCGAGGCGTCGCGGTTGCGCGCCGCCAGGTTTCGGACCACCTCGGCGACCTGGTACACGTCGCCGCTCTTCAGCTTCTCCTGGTGGTTCTTGAACCGCCGGCTCCAGTTGCTGGGCACCCGCGGATCCGGCTTGCTCAGCACCGCCACCAGGTCCTCAAGTTCGTCGGGGCTCACCGGCGGGCGCACGCCCACCTCGTTGGCCTTGGCCACCGGCACGCTCAGCGTCATGTCGTTGATGACGGTCTTCAAGATGAGGTAGTCCTGCGTGGTGCCAAACATCTCCATCTTCCGGGTCCCCTGCACGATGCAGGCGCCGTGCTGGGGATAGATGACGGTCTCGCCCTTCTTGAACTTCACAGCGACCTCGCAGCATGGGAGACGGGCAGTATGGGGGACGCTCGTCCGGCGACTCAGACAGGGTAAGGCGAGGATGCCGTTTTCCACCGCAGCAGGGCCGTTTTGCTGCCCGCCGAAGCGCCTCGGGTAGGACTCGAACCCACAACCAACGGGGTAGAAACCCGCTGCTCTATCCATTGAGCTACCGAGGCCGTGCCGCAGCAGCCTACGACTGCTCGGCGAGTGCCCGGCGGAGCATGTCGAGGGCGGTGATGACGCTCATCTGGCGCATCTGGTCGCGCAGGCCCGGCAGTCGGAACGTGCGCGTCCGCGTCATCGCGCCGCCGGTTCCGTCGGGCAGCGCGAGGCCGACGCACAGCGTTCCCACCGGCATGCCGTCCTGCTCGGCGGGGCCGGCAACGCCGGTGAGCGCGAGGCCCACGTCGCTGCCGAGCACGCGTCGGGCGCCCAGTGCCATCGCTGCAGCGGCGTCCTCGCTGACCACCGGGCCCACGGGCACGCCGAGCACGGCGAACTTCACCTCGCTGGCGTAGCTGACGATCGACCCGCGCACGACGTCGCTGGCTCCCGGGATCTCGGTGAGTCGCCCGGCGACCAGGCCGCCGGTGACCGACTCGGCGAGGCCGAGCGTGAGCCCCCGATCGCGGAGCATTCCCAGCACGACCGTCTCCATGTTGGCGGTGTCGACGCCGAAGACGAGGTCGCCGACGACGGCGCGGATCTCGTGCTCCCATCGGTCGAGCAGCAGTGCGGCAGTGGACGCCGAGGCGGCCTTCGCCGTGAGGCGCACCTTGATGCCCTCCCAGCCGCTGGCGTTGAACGCCAGCGTCGGGTTGCGCTCGCGGTCGAGCCGCTCGATCACCTCGTCGAGGCGCTGGTTCAGCCCGCTCTCGCTCTCGCCCCACGTGCGCAGCGTGCGACTGGCGATGACGGCAGCCTCTCCCCCGCGTGCGAGCAGGTCGGGCAGCACCGCCCGCGTCACCATGTCCTTCATCTCGTGCGGTACGCCCGGCACTGCGTACACGACGCACTCACGTCCGGCGACCCGTACCGGGCAGATCAGCCCGGGCGCCGTGCCACGCGTCTGCGGGATGACGGTCGCCCCGGCGGGCACCATCGCCTGGCGGAGGTTGTTCTCGGGCATCTGCCTGCCGCGAGAGGCGAACAGCTGGCGGATCACGTCGGCCACCTCGTCGTTCGGCAGCAGCTCGGCGCCCATCACCTCGGCGATCGCCTCGCGGGTGAGGTCGTCGTGCGTGGGCCCAAGACCGCCGCACACGATCACGGCATCGGCCTCGGCAAGCAGTGATCGCAGCGTGGCCGTCATCCGACCGAGGTTGTCGCCCACCTTCACCTGCATGAACGAATCGACGCCGACCGCGGCGAGCTGCTCGCCGATCCACTGGCTGTTGGTGTCGGTGATCTGCCCGAGCAGCAGCTCGGTGCCGATGGCGAGGACGTCGCAGCGCATGCTCAGCCGACCGACGAGGGCGACGGCGCAACGGGGGTTTCCGCCGCGCACGCCCTCCAGAGGTACTGGGCGCCGCTCACCAGGGTGAGCACCACCGATGCCCACAGCACCGAGAGCCACAGCCAGCGAGCCTCGACCGTGAGCGGCAGGATGCAGAGTCCCACAGCGAACTGCTGCACGAGCGTCTTCCACTTGGCAAGCCGCGAGGCGGGGACGCTGACCCCCTTCGCGCCGACGAAGGTGCGGTAGAGGCTGATCACGACCTCGCGGGCCGTGATGAGCACCACCGGGACGATGGGGAATGCCTGGCTGTGCACGAGGAAGAACATCGCCCCGAGCACGAGCACCTTGTCGGCGAGCGGGTCGAGGAAGGCGCCAAGATTGGTGGCCCCGTGCCGACGGGCGAGATGCCCGTCGATGCTGTCGCTGAGGCAGAGCACGAACCACAGGGCGAAGGCACCCCAGTGCCCGGTCTGCTCAGCCGGGATGAGGACGAACACCACCGGCGCCATCAGCACGCGCAGCACCGTGACCAGATTCGCCCAGGTCTTGATGGCATTCGGGTCGACGGGCATCAGGCTGAGTCTGCCATGAGGTCGGGTCCGAGGGCATCGACGACTCGAACCTCGTGGAACTCGCCGGCCTCGAGGTGCTGCGGCACCTCGACCACGCCGTCGATCTCGGGTGCCTCGCGCGTGCTGCGGGCCGTGCCGGGCTCGTCGACGAGCACGCGGATCGTCGAGCCAATCAGCGCGTCGCGCCGCGACGCCGTGATCGTGTCCTGCAGTTCGCGCAGCTCGCCGAGCCGCTCGTCGACGAGGCGGCGGTCGACCGCTCCGTCGAGCGTGGCGGCGTAGGTACCGTCCTCCGGGCTGTATGCGAAGAACCCGCACCAGTCGAGCTGCGCCTCCCGGACGAAGTCGAGCAGCTCGTCGTGGTCGCGCTCGGTCTCACCCGGGTAGCCGACGATGAAGTTGGACCGCAGGGCCGCGTCGGGCCGCAGCGACCGGATCCGCTCGATGCGGTCCAGGAAGCGCTCGCCGTCGCCCCACCGGCGCATGGCCCGGACGAGCGGGGCCGAGACGTGCTGGAGTGACAGGTCGAAGTACGGCACCGGTCCGGTGGCGACGAGTTCGAGCAGCTCGTCGGTGAGCTCCGAGGGGTACAGGTAGAGCAGTCGCACCCACGGGACGCGCTCGGCCACGGCCCCGACCAGCTCGACGATCCGTCGCTCGCCGGGCTGGGACGCGGTCCGGTCCCTCCCGTAGGCCGCCAGGTCCTGGGCGACCAGCACCACCTCCTGCACCTGCAGGCGGTCGACCTCGGCCAGTACGTCCTCGACCGGCCGCGGCCGCTGTGGGCCACGGAACGTCGGGATGGCACAGAACCCGCAGGCCTTGTCACAGCCCTCGGCGACCTTCACGTAGGCCCACGGGCGCTCCGACGGGCCCCGGAGCACGTGCGACAGGTCGAGCGTCGGGGTCGCCGGTGCCGCACCCGCACCTGACCGGCGCACGGGCATCGCCACGGAGGTCACCACGGCCGGTTCG
>JBJTRF010000007.1:0-5296 GCA_046076025.1 Ilumatobacteraceae bacterium | reverse complement strand
GGGTCGTCGCTGGCCACCAGGTCGCCGGCGCTGTTGCGCAGCTCCATCTTGATGTCGAGGTTCGGGCTCACCGGTGCCGGGATGGCGGTGAAGGTGGCGGACCCGTCGCTGGCGTTCACCGTGAAGGCGTCGACATCGGTGCGGGTGCTGATGACGCCGTCGACCGTGGCGGGCGTGCCCTGCAGCGCCGTGGCGGTGCCGGTGGTGTTGCCGTGGTCGTCACTGCGCAGCGGCAGGCCGTTGTTGCCGGCGATCACGAAGTCGTCCTGGGTGTTGTTGGCACCCGAGTACTCGCCGCGGCTCCACTGGGTGATGGCCTTCGAGTAGCCGACGCCCATGATGGGCGCCCAGCTTCCGTGGCCCGAGTAGTAGCCGAGCGAGCTGGTGCCGTCGTGGCTGAGGCCGATGTTGTGGCCCACCTCGTGCGAGGCGGCCTCGGTGATGCTCTTCGCGCCCGAGCCGACGCCGTTCTGGAACACGAGGGCGGGCTGGTAGTAGTCGTGGCTGCTGCCGGTGAGGCCGTAGACGCCCACGTAGGCGACGCCGCCGCAGCTGCCGCAGGCATTGGCGTAGAGGGTGGCGCCGTCGGGGCAGGGCGTGGTGCTCTTCGTCACCAGCAGGCGGGTGCCGAAGTTGACGTCGGAGTTGCTGGCCCGGTTGATGGCCGCATAGCCCGGATCCTGCGTGGTGACGTTCACGTCAAACATCGCGTAGTCCTCGGACACGCGCTTCCAGACGCTGATGATCGTGTCGCGCTCGGCGTCGGTGAACGTGGTGCCGTCGGCGTCGGCGCTGAACGGCTCGGCGTAGCAGTCGCCGCCGGTGCTGCCGTTCCATGCGGTGCCGGACAGCATGTGTCCGTCGAAGTCGAGGAAGATCACGCGGGTCGCCTCGGGCCTGCTGTTGAGCAGGAAGGCGTTCGCACGCGGAATCGACGGGTCGAAGGTCGAGTCGGCGACCGCGGTCGGGCCGACATTGGCGGGCTCGACGTACAGCAGCTTGTCGGAGCCGTCGACGTACAGCGTCTCGTCTTCGGTGAGGTGCTCGCGCAGTTCGTCGGCCTTCATGCCGTGCGCGGCGGCGATGGACGGCAGCCGTGTGCCGAGTCGCTCGATCGCCTGCTGGCCTCGCCAGCGGCCGTTCGAGGCGGCGCTGCCACCGGCCTGGGCTCCTGCGGTCACCCCCTCTGCGGCAACGAGGCCGGCGAGGGCCAGGGCGGACATGGTGATGAGCAGTTGTTTACGGATCATGATGTGTGGTGTCTCCTTGCGCCATCCATCGGCACGGAGCGCAGCGGTCTTGAGCGAATCGGGACGTTAGGCCCGGGTCGGCATGAGGTGCAGGAACTGCGGGCCCTCGCCGCGCGCAGCGGCACCGAGCGCGGTGCGCAGTGGACCGGCGAGTTCGTCTGCGTTATCGACGGTACGGGCGGCCCAGCCGAAGCCGCGGGCGATGGCGGCGGGGTCGTGCGACGAGACGTCGACGCCCATCCGCACCGCATCGACGTCGTCGAACGACTGGCGGATCTGGGCATAGCCGCGGTTGTCCCACACCAGCAGGACCAGGTTGCTGGCAAGGTCGTGCGCCGCCGCCATCTCGGCCACCGTGAACAGCCAGCCGCCGTCGCCGGCGAGCGCCACCACAGGTCGATCCGGTGCGGCGATCGAGGCGCCGATGGCCATCGGGAGCGCGCACCCCAGGGTGCCGAAGCCGTACGGGGCGAGCCACGAACGCGGGTGTGCAGCAGGCAGCCAGGTGTGCGCGGCATAGCCGAGTTGCGTGCTGTCGAGGGCGACGACCGTGTCGGGCGTGATGCACGACTCGATCGCGTCGAGCCACGGCACGAGATCGGCACGGGTGCCGGCCCGCCACGTCGACCGCAGCGCTGCGGCCCGCTCGCCGCCCACCTCGGAGATGGCGAATCGGTGCCCGACGCCCGCAGCCTCGAGCGCCGTGCCGAGCGAGCTCAGCGTTGCCGCAGCGTCGCCGACGAGCGTGACGTCGGGCGAGAGCCGCCGCACTGCCTGCTCTGGGTCGAGGTCGATGCGCACGGTGCGGCCGGTGAAGGCGAGGGCCCTGCCGCCGTTGTAGAGGTCGGTGTCGGACAACTCGGTGCCGACCACGAGCACGGCGTCGCAGGCCTCGATGGCGCGCTGCACCTCGGGAAAGCCGAGCGCCGTGTCGGCGCACAGCGGGTGATCCGACGCGATGACGCCCTTGGCATTGCCCGTGAGCACCACTGGCGCATCGAGTTGCTCGGCAATGCGGACGAGGGCCTCGCCAGCGTCGATGGCGCCGCCGCCGGCGATGACGAGGGGGTTGCGGGCCGCGGCGAGCACGGTGGCGGCCCGGTCGACCGCTGCCGGATCGGCGACCGGACGCATCGTCGTCGACGGCACTGGTGCCCACTGGTCGACCAACTGCTCGAGCACGTCGGTGGGAATGGCGAGGTGCACCGGCTTGGGCCGTGCGGCCGTGAAGACATCCCACGCCCGGGCGATCAGGGCCGGCAGGTCGGCCGGGTCGAGCACGGTCTCGCTGAAGGCGCACACGGTGCGCGCCACCGCCGCCTGGTCGTCGAGGTCGTGCAGCGGGCCGATGCGCCGGCCGAGCGCGTCGGTGGGCGTGGTGGACGCCAGCACCAGCATCGGCCGCGAGTCGTGGTACGCCTGCGCCATCGGCGTGAGCGCGTTGGTGAGGCCCGGCCCGGAGATGAGCACGCAGATGCCGGGGCGCCCGGTGACGACCGACCAGCCGTCGGCCATGAAGCCGGCACCCTGCTCGTGCCGCGGGGCGATCGTGCGAACTCCCGAGCGGTGCAGGCCTCGGAACAGCTCGATGTTGTGCACGCCCGGGATGCCGAAGGCGGTGTCGACGCCGTAATGCCGCGCCAGCAGGTCGATGACCGCCTCGCCGACGCGCAGGCGCTCGCTCACCGCACGGCCGCCCGGTCGGCGACGAGCCGGTCGGCCAGCCGCCGGATGCGGCTGCACGCCTCGAGCATCACGCCGGCGTCGACGGTGAGGGCGACGCGCACGTGGCCGGCCCCGCCGGGGCCGAAGCTCTCGCCCGGCATCACCACCACATCTTCCTCGCGCAGCAGCTGCCACGCGAACTCCTCGCCCGACAGGCCGGTGGCGCGCACGTCGACGAGGACGAACATCCCGCCCTCGGGCATGCGGGCCGTGGCCGAGTGCGAGCCGTCGAACGCCTGCACCAGCGCCTCGGCGCGGCTTCGGAAGGTGTGGCGCAGATTGATGACCTCGGGGTGTTGCTCGCTGAGCGCCACGGCGAGCGCGTCGGCGAGGAATGGCTGCGAGCCGAACAGCATCGTCTCGGACACCGACAGGACGCGGTGGGTGGCAGCGGCAGGGCAGGCGATCCAGCCGGTACGGAAGCCGGGCAGGGCATGCGACTTCGAGATCGAGCTGGTGGCGAGGGTGCGCTCGCGCAACTGCGGCCGGTCGAAGGGCGAGGCAAACGGCGTGCCGAAGGTGAGGTCGGCGTACACCTCGTCGCAGATGATCCACAGGTCGTGGCGGATGCACACCTCGCCGATGGCATCGATCTCGTCAGCCGACAGCACGGCGCCGGTGGGATTGCTCGGCGTGTTGAGCAGCAGCACCCTGCTGCGCGGCGTGATGCGCGACTCGATCGCCGCCGCCGTGACATGGAAGCCGTCCTCGGGCAGTGTGGGCACCGGCACGAACGTGGCCCCGGTGGCGGCGACGACACCCTCGTAGGTGGCGTAGTAGGGATCGGGCACGAGCACCTCGTCGCCGTGCTCCGCGACGGTGAGCAGCGCGACCGACAGGCCGTTCTGCGTGCCGGCGACGCACACCACCTGGCCGGGATCGACGTCGAGGCCCGACCGACGGCTGAGGTGCGCGGCGATGGCGCGTCGTGCGACCGGCTCGCCCTGGCCGTCGGCGTACTTGGTGCGGCCGCCGGCGAGCGACTGCACGGCGCGGTCGATGACGCTGGCGGGCGGGGGCAGGTCGGGCTCGCCGATCGAGAGGAACGTGACGGCGTCGCCGGCGACGCGGCGGCGCACGCCCTCGAGGTGGACGGCCCACTTGGCGGCCCCGAGGCCATCGAGTCGGTCGGAGATGGAGGCGAATCGCATGTGCACAGAGCCCTTTTCGACGGTCAGCGCAGCGTACTGGCCGGCCCCGACCGGCGGGCGGGGTTGGGCCGTCGGGGCTACTCGGCCCGCCGTCAGGCGGCCGGTGGCTCGCCGGGCGTGTCCCACCACAGCGCTGCCAGCTGGCGCGGCGGCGGATTCCGGTGCTCGAGGAACTCGCGCACCTCGGCATCGCGGTCGGCGGGCAGGCACAGCCGGATGCGCATGTGCTCGACGTCGAGGTCGGTGACGGTGCCGCCCGTGCCATCGGTGGAGGCGATCGTGAAGCGCTCGTGGCGCACGTCGAGGCCGGCCTCGGCGAGCACGGCGAGGGCGTCGTCGACGGTGGGCGTGGTGGGCCGCTCGAGCTGCCAGAAGTGCCGCCATGCATCGGTGAGGTGCGTGAGCGGATGGCGCACCGGCATCTCGACCACCACCCTTCGGCACGCGTGTCGGCTGAGGGCGAGCGCGAACTCGTCGAGCCGGGCGACGTTGAAGAACACGTGATGGCAGGTGACGACGTCGCAGACCGGCGTGATGCTGCCGACGTCGGGCCAGTCGCCCAGCACCGTGCGGCACTCGACGCCGCGGGACGCTGCCTCGGCGGCGAAGACATCGAGCATCGACTGCTGGTGGTCGACGCCCACCACGCTCGTGGCGGGCGGGACGAGCCCGAACGCGGCCCTGCCGCCGCCGCACCCGACATCGAGCACCGAGGAATTGCTGCCCGCAGCGGCGAGTGCCTCGAGGGCACGATGCCGCGACGGCGTGTCGACGTGCAGGTCGCCGTTCGGCCGGAAGCTGGCGACCGGGTGGATCCACGGCGACTGCGGCGCCTGCCGGAGGATGTGGTCGGGGATGCCCCAGCCCTGCAGCGCGGCGGCCCAGCGTTCGACGGCGGTGCTCATCGTCGTCAGGCGTCGATGTCGAGGGCGATGTCGAGATTGGGACTCGAGTTGGTGAGCCGGCCGATGCTGAGCAGGTCGACGCCCGTAGCGGCGATGGCCGCCGCGGTATCTGGCCGGATGCCGCCGGATGCCTCGACGAGGACGCGTCGCCCGGTTCGCTGCGCATGGTCGCGGACGCGCTGCACGCCGGCGCGCCGCCAGTCGAGGGCGAAGTTGTCGAACATGAACCCATCGACGTCGAGGGTGAGTGCCTCGTCGAGCTGTT
>JBJTRF010000006.1:0-21583 GCA_046076025.1 Ilumatobacteraceae bacterium | reverse complement strand
CGTCGCCCGGTTCGCTGCGCATGGTCGCGGACGCGGTGCACGCCGGCGCGCAGCCGGTCGAGGTCGAAGTTGTCGAGCATGACCACGTCGACATCGAGGGTGAGTGCCTCGTCGAGCTGTTCGAGCGTGTCGACCTCGACTTCGATCTTCACGAGGTGTCCGGCATGCCGCTGCGCGGCGCGCACTGCAGCGGTGATGCCGCCGGCGACGGCGATGTGGTTGTCCTTGATGAGCACGGCGTCGTCGAGGCCGAATCGGTGGTTCGAGCCGCCGCCGAGCCTGACCGCCCACTTCTCGAGCGAGCGGAGGCCGGGCGTGGTCTTGCGCGTGTCGACGACGGCCGCCCCGGTGCCGGCGACGGCATCGACAACGGCGCGTGTGGCCGTGGCGATGCCGGAGAGGTGGCAGATGATGTTGAGGCACGTGCGCTCGGCGGCGAGCACGGCGCGAGCCGGGCCGCTGATCGACGCAAGGCATGTGGCCGTCTGGACGCGGTCGCCGTCGGCGACGTGGTGGGTGACGTCGACCGACGGGTCGAGCAGGCCGAACGCGGCGGTGCCGATGGCGAGGCCGGCGATCACGCCGGCCTCCCGGGCCATGATCCGCGCCGTGCAGGCGAGGCCGGCCGGCACGGTCGAGTCGGTGGTGATGTCGCCCGCCCGGCCGAGGTCGTCGAGCAGCCACTGGCGCAGCGGCGCCTCCCACTGGATGCGGTTCATGAGCCGATGCCGGCGAGGTCGGGGTGTCCGGTGCACTCGAACTCGATCGCCATGTCGGCGCCGGCCGCCGGCAGGCGGCAGTCGAGGTGGCAGGCCCACGAGGGATCGGTGCCGGGGTGGTCGAGGCGCTGGTGGGCGCCGCGGCTCTCGGTGCGCGTGAGGGCGGCCTCGGCAATGAGCCGGGCCGCCTGCACCATGTTGCGCGCCTCGGTGGTGAGGTCGGGGTGGTCGAGCGCGGCGAGTGCGTCGCACGCGGCACGCAGGCCGGCGCCGTCGCGCAGGATGCCGACGTGGCGCCACATCAGGTGCCGCAGTTTTGCGATGGCGTTGATCGACCGCTGGGCGTCGGGCGTGCGATTGGCGAAGCGCACCTCGGGCCGACGGCGGCCGCCCGTCGCCGGGCGTGGTGCGGTGCTGCCGTTCGCCAGGTCGGCAGCGGCATGCCCGGCGCGTGCACCGAACACGAGTGCCTCGAGCAGGCTGTTGCTGGCGAGTCGGTTTGCGCCGTGGGTGCCGGTGGCGGCGGCCTCGCCGGCGGCGAACAGCCCGTAGATGTCGGTGCGGCCATCGAGATCGGTGGCGATGCCGCCCATGTGGTAGTGCTGCGCGGGGCTGACGGGCATCAGGTCGCGGCGCGAATCGATGCCGTGCGCGAGGCACGAGGCCAGCACGGTGGGGAAGTGCACGGCGAAGCCGGCGCGCAGCTCGGGACCCGCCTCGAGGAATGCCTGGTGGCCGTCGAGACGGTGGCGTGCGATGGCGCGGGCGACGACGTCGCGCGGGGCGAGCTCGCCGTCGGGATGCGAGTCGAGGACGAACCGCCGGCCGGTCTCGTCGACGATGTGCGCTCCCTCGCCGCGCAGCGCCTCGGTGAGCAGCGGCAGCGGGTCGGCGCCCGTGGCGGCCAGTGCCGTCGGGTGGAACTGCACGAACTCGAGGTCGCGCAGCGTTGCCCCGGCGCGGGCGGCGAGTGCGATGCCGTCGGCGGTGGCCTCTGCGGGGTTGGTGGTGAACTCGTAGAGGCGGCCGATGCCGCCGGTGGCGAGGATCACTGCCCGGGCCGGATACACCGTGACGTCGCCGTCGCCATAGTCGACCAGAACGCCAGCCACCGCCCCGTCGGCGATGTGCACGTCGACCACTGTGGCGTGCTCGACGACGGTGATGGCATCGCTGGCGGTGACGGCCTCGCGGAGCGTGCGAATGATCTCGACGCCGGTGGCATCGGCTGCGTGGAGGATGCGCCGCGTCGAGTGCGCTGCCTCGCGGGTGAGCGCGAGGTCGCCGTCGGCTGCCCGGTCGAAGCGGGCGCCCCATGCGAGCAACTCGCGGACGCGGTCGGGGCCCTCGGTGGTGAGCACGCGCACGGCGTCGGGATCGTTGAGGCCGACACCGACGGCGATGGTGTCGGCGGCGTGCAGCGCAGGCGAGTCGCCCTCGGCGACCGCGGCGGCGACGCCGCCCTGCGCCCACGGCGAGTTGCCCGAGCCGAGCACCGACTTGGTGAGCAGCGTGACTCGTGACCCGGCTGCGGCGAGTGCGGCGGACTGGCCGGCGGCACCCGATCCGACGACGATGACGTCGGACTCGGGTGCGGGGCGGCTCATCTCGGTGCCGCCGCGATCGTCTCACCGCGACCGACGGCGAGCATGCGGTCGAGGGCGCGCCGGGCGCCGGCGATGATGTCATCGTCGACGTGCACCTCGTGCTGCATCGACACGAGCGCGTCGCGGATGCCGGCCAGGGTGATGCGCTTCATGTGCGGGCACAGGTTGCACGGCTTCACCCACTCGATCTCGGGGTGATCGACGGCGAGGTTGTCGGCCATCGAGCACTCGGTGATGAGGGCGACGCGGCGTGGCGCGTTGGCGGTGAGCCAGCGTCCCATCGCCGAGGTGGAGCCGACGAAGTCGGCCTCGGCGGTGACGTCGGTGGGGCACTCGGGGTGGGCCACCACGGCGACGCCGTCGGGGTAGTTGCTGCGCAGGCCCCTGATCTGCACGCCGGTGAAGCGCGCGTGCACCTCGCATGCGCCGGTGTCCCACGTGATGATCTCGACGTCGGTCTGCAGGGCGACGTTGGCGGCGAGGAAGCGGTCGGGAAGCAGCATCACGGTGGGCGCGCCGAGCGACTCGACGACCTGCACGGCGTTGGCCGAGGTGCAGCACACGTCGCTGACGGCCTTCACTGCGGCGGTGGTATTGACGTAGGTGACGACGGGGACGCCCGGGTGCTGAGCGCGCAGTGCCAGCACGTCGCCGGCGGTGATCGAGCTGGCGAGGCTGCATCCGGCGCGCAGGTCGGGGATCAGCACGGTCTTGTCGGGCGAGAGGATCTTGGCGGTCTCGGCCATGAAGTGGACGCCGGCCATCACGATGACGTCGGCATCGGTGCGGGCGCCCTCCTGGGCGAGGGCGAGGCTGTCGCCGCGGATGTCGGCCACGGTGTGGAAGATGTCGGGCGTCATGTAGTTGTGCGCCAGGACGACGGCGTTGCGCTGGCGCTTCAGCAGTTCGATCTCGGCGATCAGCGGCTCGAGCGCCGCCAGTTCCTCTGCGGGAAGTCCGTGGGGTGTCATCGGTGCCCTCCAGTGCTGCGGGATGCACGGTCGTCGGGCGGCAGGTCCCCGGCCCGGCGAGTTATCATCACTCTGACTATAACTCGTACTCTATCGGAGCACAAGCGACCTTCGCACCTCGGACGGCGCAGGACTCAGCGGCGTCCCGGCAGGTTCATGCCCGGAGCTGGGCGTTCGCGGAGCACCTCGCGGCGGAACCGGAACAGCTCGGCCGGCCGGCCAGTGAGACCCTCGGCCCGCCGGCCGGTGCCCTCCACCAGCCCGGCACCCTCGACGAGACGGCGGAAGTTCTGCTTGTGCAGCGTGACGCCGGCGAGCGCCTCGACCACGTGCTGCAGCTGCAGCAGGGTGAACGTGTCGGGCAGCAGCTCGAACACCACCGGCCGGTAGGTGAGCTTGCCCCGCACCCGCCCGAGGGCGCTGGCGAGGATGCGCCGGTGGTCGAGTGCGGCGGCGACGCCGGTGGCGTCAGCGGGTGTCTCGGGCGACGCCGGCGGGAGTGCCGACGTGGCCGCCTCGGCGACCAGGCCCGCTTCGAAGAGCAGTTCGAATCGCTCGAGGCTGCGCACGGGGTCCCATGGCGCGCCGCCGAGCGACCAGCACTGCTCGGCGCGCTCGAGCCGCGACGGGCGCCCCTCGCCGTTGCCCCCGGCTGCGTCGGCACCCGACCAGGCGCGCAGGGCGGGCACCATCAGTTCGCCGAACCCCGCCGACTCGAGGTCGCGGCGGTCCTCCCACGGCAGGAGGTCGTAGATGTCCATCCACCGAGCCCCGGAGGCCGCCGACGGCTCGGCTGCGCCGGGCTCGACGAAGGCGAGATAGGCGATCGACAGCACGCGCGCACCGCTCGCGGCGGCAACCGGGTCGCGGCCGATGTCGCCGAAGGTGTACAGCTGCTCGACGAAGCCCAGCGACAGGCCGGTGAGGTCGGAGCCCCATCGCCGCATCGCCCTGTCGAGCGTGCGGTCGCCCACGGGGTCGAAGGGACCGGACGGGAGGGCGGGCCGCCCGTCGCGGTCGACCATCAGCACCCAGGGGCGGTTGTCGCGCACCGCCACGATGACCGCAGTGAGCTCGACCACCACCGAGGTGGTCGGCGGCGCATCGGCGGTGGTGGGGGGCGTGGTGCTCACGATGGCCACATCGTGCCACGCTGCTCGTGCGGTTGCGCCGGGGAGGACGGCCCGCAACGGGGCGCTGCCCGGCCGCCGCCGCTGGTCAACGCGGCCGCTCGTCGGCGACCGAACGGGCACGGGTGACGATGATGACCCCTGCGATCACCACGATGCCGCCGACCGTCTCGACGAGTGACGGCCGTTCGCCGAGCGCAGCCCATGCCACCAGCGCGCTGCCGGGCGTGACCACGGTGGTGATCGACGTCGCCGTGGTGCCGGAGATGACAGTCATCACCCGGGCGTAGGCGTAGTAGATGAATGCCGAGCTGGCGGTGCCGAGCCACAGCACCACAAGCCAGCCGCGCAGCGAGAGGTCGGCGAACTCGTGCAGGCTGCCGGCCGACACGGCGAGCATCACGAGCGCGCCGAGCACGGTGCCGGGCGTGTAGAGCCACCACGAGTCGTAGCGGTCGCCGATGCCGCGTGTCGAGACAGTGACGGCGGCCCACAGCAGCGTCGACGAGCCGACGAGCAGCATTCCGAGCGCCGATGAGCCGGCGCCATCGCCGCTGGCGATGCCGATGGCGACGCAGCCGCCGGTGCTCAGCACGAGGCCGATCACCTGCGCGGCATGCAGCCGGTGCCGAAGGAACAGCACCTCGCCGATGGCAGTCAACACCGGCATCGTCGCCATCACCACTGCGGCCATTGCCACCGAGGCGCGCTGCTGGCCGAGGTGGAACAGCACGTGGAAGCCCGCCGAGGCGGCGAGGCCGATCAGCACCACGCGCAGTCGATCGCCTCGCTCGATGCGCCGTCGCCGCTCGGGCTTCATGGCGACGGCGACGGCGAACATCGCCGCCGACGCGACCACCCGGCCGGTGGCGAGGCTCAGCGCGCCGAGTTCCTCGAGTGCCACCTTGACGAAGGTGAACGCCACGCATCCGATGGCGATGTTGGCGGCGAGGAGCAGCCATGCGGCTCGCGGCGACGTTCGGGGCGAGTCGGGCATGCGGGAGCCGATCATAGGGAGAGCCCTGCTCGCTACTGTGCCCGCATGCAAGATCCCCGGTCGATGCCGCCGCTGTCAGCTGTCGATCCTCGTGACCTGAAGGCCGGGCACATGGTGTCGGACCGCAACGGCTACTACGACAGCCAGAACATCGTGGCCGTCGGCGCGCAATCCGGACAGGCAGCGCTGTCGGTGGTGCTGCACCACTCGGAGAACCGCGAGGGCGGACCGGGGCTGCAGCTGTTCTCGACGCGCAGCGTCGACGGGGGCCGCACCTGGTCGCCGCTGGCGCCGATCGACGACGGCGCGCGGCAGTCGCACGACGGCTACCAGCTGCTGCACCGCCGCAGCGACGGCAGCGAGCGCATCTTCGTGTTCTACGGCTGGAACGAGGGGTCGCAGTATCCCGCCGGCTCGCCAGCCGACCTGCCCGAGCTGAAGCGCACCGACATGCAGCTCGACGACGGATATTGGTTCCGCGTCTCCGACGACGGCGGCGTCAGGTGGGGCGACCGCCGCTGGCTCATCCCCGTGCGCCGTACCCGCATCGACCGCGACAACCCATGGGGCGGCTCGACGATGGGAATGTTCCTATGCGACAAGCCGTCGGTCATCGACGGCTCGGTGTACATGGCGTTCCAGAAGACTCGCGACGGCGCCGGCGAGACACCGGGCTCGGAGGTGTTCTTCCTGCGCAGCCGCAACCTGCTGCACGTCGACGACCTCGACGACGCCGAGTGGGAGACGCTGCCGCACGGCGACGCAGGCCTGCAGTCGCCGTCGGGTGACCTCGCGCTGGGCGAGGAGCCGCACGTGCTGCAGGTGGGCGCGCCGCATCCCGACCGCCTGTTCTGCCTGTGGCGCGCCGAGACCGGCCGCCTCTCGGCGGCGTACTCCGACGACGGCGGCGAGACGTGGGGCGAGACGTTCTGGCTCACCCACGAGGGCCACGCGGGTGGCGTGCAGCCGCTGAAGAACCCGCGCGGCTCGATCACGCCGTTCCGGCTGTGCGAGCCGTCGGCAGGCGGGCTGCCCGAGTTCGTGATGCTCTACTACAACAACGGTCGCACCGAACGCCTCGGCTACGTGGGGCGCCGCGTGTACTGGCTGGTGTGCGGCCGCTCGACGCCCGACGGCCTCATCCGGTGGGGCCAGCCCGAACTCGCGCTGTGGTGGGACGGCACGGGGTTCGAGGACCGACCCGGCTGGAACCCCGACTGGGCCATCGTCGACGGACCGGGCTATCCCGACTTCGTCGAGTTCGACGACGGCACCCTCGCCTTCGTCGAGTCGAACAAGCTGGCCGTTCGCTACCACGTGGTGGACCGCCGACTGCTGGCGCACCTGCGAGCCCAGCCCGAGCTGGTCCACGTGACGGATGACTCGCTGGCGTACCGCTGGCATACCGCGGCCGACGTCGCCGGCCGGCAGCCGTGCGCACCCGTGCTCGCCGACCTACGCGCACGCGGCGGCGTCACGGTGGTGGTGCGGATTGCCGGCACGGGTGCCGCAGCGCGCGGCAGGTGCCTCGTGCAGGCGTTCTCCACGGTCACGGCCGCGCTCGGCGAGGAGCCCACGTCGGCGACGGTGACGAAGGGCTACTCGGTGACCGTCCGCGACGACGGCGAGCTCGAGCTGTACGTCACTGACGGCTTCGGTGCCGAGGTGCGTCACTCGACGCGGATTGCCATGTCGTCGAACGTGTGGGACGGCGGCGAGCACCTCGTGGGCTTCGTGCTCGACGGAGGGCCGAAGGTGGTGAGCGTCGTCGTCGACGAACGCCTCGACGACGGCGGCGTCGACCCGCAGGGCTGGGCCTTCTTCCCCGCAGCGCTCGGCGAGGTGGGCGGCAGCGAGCTGTTGGTCGAGCCCGATGCGACCGGCGTGCTGCGCGAACTGCGCGTGTACGACCGCGCGCTGCTGACCACCGAGCTGGTGGCGGCCTCGCGGTCAGCCATCGGCGAGTAGCGTTCGACCATGGACGATGCGCCTCCGCAGCGGCTGGTCGACGGAATGCGCGGTGTCCGCTACGGCGAGGTGATCCCCGTGTTCGCGCGCGACGGGTCGTTGGTGGCCGAGGTGTACGGCACCCAGCTGCTCAACGACTGCCCGCAGCACCTGTGGGAGGGCATCGATCCGTCGGCGGTGGCCGCCGATCTCGGCGCCATCCTCGTGAAGCTGAACGGCCCGCGCCGGTGGGTGCTCGACGGCCTCGGCACGAAGGTGGCGCCTCTCGAGCCCGTGCTGCGCGAGTTCAACGGCATCACCATGCGTCGCATTGCGCAGATCGATCTCGGCGGCCAGGCGCAGCCGGCGCCGTACGCCGAGCGGCATGTCGATCGCGGCGCCGTGTTCTTCTGGGATGCGGGGAAGCCCGTGTACGAACTGGTGCGTCCCGATGGCGTGGCCTATGTGATGCAGGCGCTCTGCATGGGCGTCGATGCATCGATGGCAGAGGACTCGCTGGCCTCGCTGGGCGACCGGCTGGCGCTGCCGGCCGGATGGTCGTATCGCGTGCGAACGCTCGAGGACGAACTGGTGGTCGACACGACCGCTCGGGTGGCGACGGTGGTGCAGGACGAGTTCGAGAACTCGTACACCCTGCCCGTCTGAGGCGGTGCCGGCAGCCGGGTAGGGTCGGCCCATGACAGTTCGCCGTAGTGTCGGCTGCGCGGTGCTCGGCGCAGTGCTGGTGGCAGCGTGCTCGGCGCAGGCGCAGTCGGTCTCGACGGCGAGCCCGCCGAGGGTGACGGCAGCAGCCACGCCGACCGTGTCCACTACGACGGCGCCGACGTCGACCTCCTCGTCGGTGGCCCCCGAGTCCACCACCACGTCGGCAGCGCCCACCACTGCGATGCCCACCCCAGTGACGCTGCCGTGGCAGCGGTTTCCGCTGGGTGAGGTCGAGCCGCTTGTGCCGGGCGAGGTGATCACCGTGTCGAAGATCGACACCGATGATCCGGTGGTGTTCATCACGATCGACGACGGGTTCTACCGCGATCCGCGAGTGCCCGAACTGCTGCGCAAGGCCGGTGCCGTGGTCGACTTGTTCCCCATCCCGGGCTATGTCGACGAGGATCCCGACTACTTCCGCGAGATCGCGTCGCTCGGCGGCAGCGTGAACTCGCACACCATGCGCCATCGCGACCTTCGCGAGCTCAGCCTGGGATCGCAGGTCGACGAGATCTGCTCGTCGATGGACTACATCGAGAGGGTCTTCGGCAGCGTCGGCCCGTTCGTGCGTCCGCCGTTCGGCGCGTGGGACGACAGCACGCCTGCAGCCGTGGCTCGGTGCGGGGGCGTGGCGATCGTGTCGTGGCGAGTCACGGCATCGGAGGGGATTCTCAGCACGTGGGGCGATCGGCCGATCCAGCGCGGCGACATCATCCTCATGCACTTCCGGCCGACGCTGTACGACGACCTGCTGATGGTGTTCGCGCACCTCTACGGGCTCGGCCTCACCACGGCACGGCTCGAGGACTACCTGGTCGTCGGCTGATCCAGGCTGCTGGCGGCCAGCACCTTGCCGGGGTTGAGGATGCCGGTGGGGTCGAGCGCCTGCTTCATTCGGCGCATCAACTCGATCTCGGCATCCGACCGCGAGAAGCCGAGATAGTCGCGCTTCAGCGTGCCGATGCCGTGCTCGGCGCTGACGGAGCCGCGCCATTCGCGGACCGCCCGGTACACCACCTCGTCGACTTCGTGCTGCTCTGCCGGAGTCGACGGCCCGATCGACACGCTCAGGTGCAGGTTGCTGTCGCCGATGTGCCCGAAGACGAAGACGTGCGCGTCGGGCCATCGTTCGTGGAGCCGCGAGTCGCAGGCAGCAGCGAACTCGTCGATCCGCGCGATGGGCAGGCTGACATCGAAGTTGATCACCGATGGCAGTCGGTCGATCGGCTCGCCCTCGCGGATTCGCCACAGCGCCTCGGTGTCGCGGGCCGACTGGGCGACGAATGCGTCGACCACGATGCCGCGTGCGGTGGCATCGGCGAGCATCGACTCGAACCGAGCGGTGTCGTGCGCCGGGTCGTCGCCGCTCATCTCGACGAGCGCGTACATCGACTCGTTCGCCGGCAGTGGTGGGGTGCCGCCCAGCTGCTGGGTGACATGGCGGTAGAAGAAGGGCCACATCGCCTCGAATGCCGTGATGCCGCCAGCGGTGCGCTGGGCGTGGCGCAGCAACTCGACGACATCGCGATACGCGGGCACCTCGACGAGTGCGGTGTGCCGCGTGGACGGCCGTGGGTGCAGGCGCAGCACGGCGCGGGTGATGACGCCGAGCGTGCCCTCAGAGCCGATGAACCACTGCTTCACGTCGAAGCCGGCGTTGTTCTTCAGCATGGCGTGCATGCTGCTCACCACGGTGCCGTCAGCCAGCACCACCTCGATGCCGAGCACCTGCTCGCGTGCCATGCCGTAGCGCAGCACTCGATTGCCGCCGGCGTTGGTGGCGAGGTTGCCGCCCACCTGGCACGACCCGCGGGCACCGAGGTCGTAGCCCAGTTCCCATCCGGCAGCGGCCGCTGCCTGCTGCACGTGCTCGAGCACGGTGCCGGCGAGGACGGTGACGGTACCTGCTGCCGTGTCGATCTCCTCGATGCCTGCCATGCGCTCGAGGCTGATGACGACGTCGCCGGCGTGGGGCGTGGCTGCGCCGGCGAGGCCGGTGCGACCACCCTGCGGCACCACCGACTGGCCGAACTCGTGGCAGGTCCGCAGGGCGAGGGCAACCTCGTCGGTCGAGCGGGGGCGGATGACGGCGAGGGGAGGGCATCGGGGCGCATCGCTCCAGTCGCCGGCGTAGCGCTCGTCGACCGGGGCGAGGGCGACGACGTCAGGGCCGAGTCGTTCGAGCAGTGCCGCCACCGACGGCAAGAGGGCGTCAGCCATGCCGCGACCGTAGTTCGCGATGCGCGCTCTGAACCACGGCGCTGGGTGGACCGGGCGAATCGGCTGGTGGGTACCATCACGCCGTGTACTCGGTGGCCCTCAGCGTGGTGTCGTGCCTGCGTGCTGGCACGAGGGTGAACGTCGTCTGGATCGTGTCGGCTGACGGCGTGCCGTCGGTCGACCGCAGTGAGGCGGTGGCGCTGACGCCCGGTGGCGGCCGGATGGGATCGCTGGCCGGCGGGGCGTTCGACTCGTTCCTCCTCGACCTGGCGTCGGCGTCCACCGGCAGGATCGTCGACGTCGAGGTGGGCGAGGTGGAGGCACTCATCTCAGGAGCGCCCAAAGGCGCTCGGGCGGCGCTGGCGGTGATGCCGGCCGAGCTGATGCCAGCGCACCTCTGGGGTGCGCTGCTCGAGCGACGCCCCGTGTGCCTCGATGCAGCGCTCGAGGGCCGCCAGATCGTGGCAGTGAGCGCCGTGCACGACGCTGGTGACGGCACGGCGCGAGCGGGTGCCGATGAGCGCGTGACCGCACTGCTGGAGGGCGGTGCCTCGACGAGCGAGATGTCGGCCACGCGACTGCTCACGGCACTGGTGCCCGTGACACGGCTGGCGATCTCGGGCGGCGGTCCGTTCGCCGATTCGCTCGAGCAGGCGGCGCGCCTGCTGGGCTGGCAGGTGCAGCGGGCGGCCAGCGTCGACACGGCGAGCGGGCTGATGGCCGGACTCTCGCCCATCGACGCGGCAGTTGTCATGGGCCACGATGTCGAGTCGTCGAGCACGGTGCTCGCCGCAGCGCTCGAGAGCCGGGCGGGTTACATCGGGGCGCTGGGCTCGCTGCGGATGCAGCAGAACCGCGCCGACTGGTTGGCGTACCGCGGCGTGACCGACCTGTCGCGGGTGCATGGGCCGGCGGGTGTCGACATCGATGCCCGCACACCTGCCGAGGTGGCGGTGTCGATCCTCGCTGAGGCGATCTCGGTCCTCAACCGGACGGCCTGATCGGCCTGATCTGCCGGTCGTCTCCGCTGGGCACCCCGCCGGAGACCGTCGTAGAATCAGACTCCGTTCATCCGGAGGCACCCGTGTCAGATCCCGCAGCAGCCAAAGAGATCCTGAAGTCGGTCTGGGACGCCCAGGGCGATCCCGAGGTGGCGCTCGACGAGGAGTGCAGCCCCACCAAGGTGTGCCGCAACATGCAGGGCATCACCTTCGAGGGCTTCGCCGAGGAGGAGGGCACCGACATCCGCAGTGCGTGGCGGGCCACGCTCGAGCGCGAGGGCAAGTACAACACCAGCGGTGGCAGTATCCGCGACCTCGTGCTCGGCTCCGGCGAGTCGGCCTGAGCAACCGCCCGTGGCCGAGTTCCCGCCCCCGTCCGTCGCTGCGCTCACCGAGCAGCTGCGCGGGGTCGGCTATCTCGCCGACCGCGGTCTCGCCACCGCTGCGTTCCTGTCGATCACGCTCGGCCGCCCACTGCTGCTCGAGGGCGAGGTGGGGGTGGGCAAGACCGAGCTCGCCAAGACCCTCGCCGGTCTGTACGGGCGCGAACTGATCCGGCTCCAGTGCTACGAGGGCATCGACGCCGGCCAAGCCCTGTACGAGTGGGACTACGCCCGCCAGATGCTGCAGGTGCGGGCGCTGCACGAGTCGAGGGCCGGTGCCGACGACAGCATCGACCGCCTCTACGGCGACGAGTTCCTCGTCGAGCGCCCTCTCCTGCAGGCGATCCGGGCTGGTGCCGGCTGCGTGCTGCTGGTCGACGAGGTCGATCGCGCCGACGATGAGTTCGAGGCCTTCCTGCTCGAGATTCTCTCCGACTTCCAGGTCACCATTCCCGAGCGCGGCACCGTGCGCGCTACGTCGAAGCCGCTCGTCATCCTCACCTCGAACCGCACCCGCGAGCTGCACGACGCCCTGAAGCGGCGCTGTCTCTACCACTGGATCGGCTTCCCGGCGCCCGAGCGCGAGGTCGACATTGTGACCACGCGGATCCCCGAGGTGCGCGCAGCCATGGCCTCTCGCGTGGTGGGGGCGGTCAACCGCCTCCGCGACATGGACCTCGCCAAGCCCCCCGGCGTCGCCGAGACGCTCGACTGGGTTGCGGCACTCGATGCCATCGGTGCCGACACGCTCGACGAGCAGACCGCCGCCGACACGCTGGGCGCAGTGGTGAAGGACCGCGACGACCTCGAGCTGGTGGCCGGCTCGCTGGGGCGCGTGGTCGGCGATGCCTGACGCGACGATCGCCGACGGCGGCTACGTCGAACTGTTCGTCGATTTCGGCCACGCCCTTCGCACCGCCGATCTTCCCGTCGGCACCGACGACGTGATGGCGTTCTGCCAGTCGGTGCTGCAACTCGACCCCACCGACATCCTCGATGTCTACTGGGCCGGACGAACGGCGCTGGTCGCCAAGCGCGACCACATCCCCGTCTACGACAACGTGTTCCGCCAGTTCTTCCTCGACGAGCGCCCGTCGGCCCCCGACGACCCACGGACAACCCTTGCGTCGTCGGCCAATGGCCAGTCGGTGCTGCAGATTCCCGACAGCGAGTCAGAGTCGCAGGGCGGCGGCAACGACGAGGAAGTGCACCTGGGCTACATGGCGTCGCCCGTCGACGTGTACCGCACCAAGCGGTTCAACGAGTGCACACCCGCCGAGCTAGCGGCACTGCGCCGCATCATGTCGACTATCAGGCTCACGCCACCCCGTCGCCGCACGCGTCGTGTCCGGCCCGAACGCGACGGGCGCCGCCTGCACATGCGGCGAATGGCTCGAGAGCTGATGCGGCGCCACGGCGACCCGGTCGACTTCGTGTTCAGCGAGCGGCGGCGCAAGGTGCGGCCGCTCGTGCTGCTGCTCGACGTGTCCGGGTCGATGTCCGACTACTCGCGAAATCTCCTGCAGTTCGCCTACTCGGCGAGGCGGTCGGCGGGCAGGGTCGAGGTGTTCTGCTTCGGCACCAGGCTCACGCGGATCACTCGCCAGCTCGACCGGCGGCGCCCCGACGAGGCGATGGCCCGTGCTGCCGAGAGCGTCTTCGACTGGGACGGGGGCACGCGCATCGGCGATTCGCTGGCGGCGTTCGTGCGGCGGTGGGCGAGGCGTGGGCTCACGAGGGGCGGCATCGTCGTCATCTGCTCCGACGGGCTCGACCGCGGCGATCCCGAGGTGCTCGACCGGGCGATGTCGCAGCTCGACCGGCTGTGTCACCGGATCGTGTGGGTGAACCCGCATCGCGGCGACAACCCCGACCGGCCGCTGACGTCGATGGCGATGCTCGTGGCCGAGCCGTACATCGACGACATCCAGTCGGGCCACAACCTGGCGAGCCTCGAGGAGTTCGCCCGAGCGCTGCCGGGGCTGCGATGAGGCACACTGGATCCGTCGAGACCGACGAGGGGAGTCAGCCATGAGGTTCAGCGTCTCGGTGGTGGCCGAGGGTGACCGCGAGATCACGCTCGCCGAAGTGGTCGAGCTGGCCGATGCCGTGGCGCCGCTCGACGGCATTGCGAGCGGGGCCGGGTCGATGTCGTACGGCGCCCAGATCATCGTCGATGCCACCGACTCCGACGCCGCGGTCGACCTCGCCATCGTCGCGTTCGCCGATGCCGTGCGCCGTGCCGGCCTGCCGGAGTGGCCCGTCACTCGCGCCGAGACCATCAGTGAGACCGACGACTTGGAGCACTGGGACCAGTGATCCGGCTCGGCTCGCTGGCGGGCTATCCGTTCGAGGGGCCGCGCACCCTGGCCGGTTGGACGGCGCCGGCATGCGCCGCCGTCTACGCCGTGCTGACTCGCAACGATCCCGAGCGCAAGCCGCAGGAGTACTCGGTGATCTTCGTCGGCCACGCCGACGACCTCAGTGCCGAGCGGTTCCCCTTCAAGCACTCGTTCGCGCCCGACTGGATCAAGCGGGCGGGCACGAAGTGGAACCTGCAGATCTGCATCTACGAGGTGCCGGGCGGCCTGCGTTCGCATCGCGAGCAGATCGCGCGGGAGTTGATCTCGGTCTACAAGCCGAGTTGCAACCCCGAGCAGTTCGATGCCACGTGGAAAGCCGAGTGGATCGGTTCGTACTCGGCGCCTACCACGGGCCCACTGACCACGTCAGAGAGTCCGCCTGACCGCCAGGGCGATCGGCCGGGTTGAGCCTCAGCTCGGGGGTCGGAAGCCGACGCCCTCGAGCTGGCGCGACCGGCGGGTGCCCATTGCGGGCTTTGCCGGCGGGCGCTCGGTGCCCTCGGGCTCGGGCTGGTAGGTGGCGCCGCGAACGATGCCCTCGGCGAACCCGTAGAGCAGCGGCAGGGCTCCGGCGACCACGCCGCCTGAGCGGTTGATGTGCTCGACGCCGGGCTCGATCGCCTCCGCATTCTTCTTGATGGCCCATACGAGGTTGGCGGCCTCCTCGAGGCCCTGGCCGACGCGGTTGAGCTGGCCGCCGACGATGTACAGGTAGATCGCCAGTCCGGCGATGAGCAGGACGATGTCGATGACGGTGAGGACGACGAGCGTGGTCATGAGCGAACCTTGTCGAGGACACGGCCGAGGAACAGGTGGTGCTCCAGGCCTTCTGCGAGGACGGCGTCGACACGGTCGGCTGTCTGTGCGATCAGCGCCGTGTCGTCGGTGTTGGCCTTCGCCTGCTCAAGGGTGGCCTTGCTGACGGCGACCCTGCGCTCGATCGTGCGCACGAGCACGACGAGGGTGGTGAGCAGGCCCGCCACGGCGAGCACGACCACGAAGCCGGCCACGATGGCGATCCACCAGAGGGTCTCTTGGGTGTCGGTCAGGGCGATCATCTCAGCCTCCCAGCTTCTTGCGCCCGCGCCGCAGGCCATCGGCGATGACAGCGGCGGATTCGATGGTGGTGTTCAGTTCCTTCAGCGCCGCCGTGTTGGTGACGGCGGAAGTGAGGCCGGTGTTGATGCGCTGGGCCTGGCCGCCGATCGAGCGGGCCAGGAGCAGGATCGGCAAGACGAGGGCGACGACTACCAGCACCACGACGATGCCGATGACATAGCCGACCACCCAGCCGGTGTTCGATGCAGCGAGCAGGGCAAGCATGGGGTTCTCCTCAGATCCCTTCGCAGAAGTCGCGGACAGGCTTCAGGCTGGCGTTCACCGACGGCAGCACGGTGGGCACGGTGCTCGTCTTGGCGACGATCACGGCGACACCGCCCTCGAGGGCGGCCAGCGTGCGCCTGACGGCGACGAGGTGCATGACGGCTCGGAACAGGCCCAGCGCAGCGGCAGCGACGATGAGGCCGGCGATCACGAGCGTGACGATGGCGGCAGTGGTCATGGCGTTGTCCTCCTCAGCCCAACAGCTTCGAGACGGAACCGGCGTAGCGCACGGCGCCATTGGCGACGTCGGCAACGGTGCGGTCGGTGATGTCGAGCAACTCGGGCGCCGTGTCGAGCTGGCCGATCAGCGCGACGCCGCCGGCAAGTGTGTCGTCGGCTGCGGCGCGGATGCGCTCGAGAGCGCCGAGCAATCGGCTCAGCAGTGCGACCAGTACGGGGACGACCACCACCAGGAGGATGATGTTCCCCAATCCCCAGAGTGTCATCGGAACCTCCTCAGCGGCCCGTGGGCTGCGGTTGATACGGAACGAAGAAGCGGCGTGCGACTCGGGCGAGGGCCATGCGCGCCGCGCGCAGGGCGATCGAGATGCCGCTGGCAGGCTTGGGGGCACCGATCATCGAGGGATCGATTCCCCGGGCCTTGGCATCGAGGCGGAGTTGCATGCCGTTCGAGAACTCGTCGAGCAGCACGGCGGTGACGTCGGCGACGAGGCCGCGGCCGTACTGGGCGGCGGCGCCGGAGAGCACGAGGTCGAGTGCGATGTCGACCCGGGTGCCCTTGCCCGCCTGCGACAGCACGGCGGTGAGCGCGAGCGTGGCCTGGCCGCGGCCCTTCTTCTCGGCGCCCGACGCGTCGACGACAATGGTGCGCGTGGCCTGGTTGCGGTCCTTGATCTCGGCCGCACCTGCGAACTCGAGTTTCACCGGCCCGGCCTTGATGAGTACGTCGCCCTCGTAGCGGCTGTCGCCCACCTGGTTGGAGAGGTTGGCGCCCGGCAGGCAGGCGGCCACTTGCGGGATGTCGCCGAAGAACTCCCACACCGCGTCGAGCGGCTGGGGTACTTCGAGCCTCTGGTTGATCAGCATGAGACCTCCTGCGAGAGGAATGAGTCGGGGTCTTTCTTGAACGAGTACCTGCAGCCGGGGCAGCAGAAGTAGAACGTGCGCCCGTCGTGGTCGACGGGGTAGTTGGCGGGATTGGCGGCGACGGTCATGCCGCACACAGGGTCGACGACGTCGTCGGGACGCTGCGCGGCGACGGCCGCGGCCACGGGGAACTCGCCGGCCGCCCGTCGCTGCACGAGTTCGGCGAGCACGGCGACGGCCACCTCGCGGTGGGTGGTGTGGCCGAGGTCGAGACTGACCGGCATGCGGATGACGTCGATGACCCGGCGGTCGAATCCCCGGTCGGCGAGGTAGCCCCGCAGCGCGTCGCTGCGCTTGGCCGACGCCACCACGCCGAGGTAGGCGGGCGCGATGCCGATCGCTGTCTCGAGCACGTCCTCGTCACCGTGGCCCTGGGTGGCGATGACGACGACCGATCCGTTGCTGGCAGTGCCGGCCGTGAACTCGCCGCCGTCGACGAGGTCGACATGCCAGTCGAGCAGCGAGGCCATCTCGGACAGCGTGACGGCCATCGGCGAGCGGCCGACGATGACAAGGTGCGGTGACGTGCTCGAGGGCTCGATGTAGATCTGCAGGGCGCCCTCGCTCTGGCACGACATCGGCACCGTCATCACGCCGTTCGGCACGTGCATGCCCTCGAACTCGTCGGGCTGCCCGAGCCACACAAGGCGGGGCGAGCCCTCCTGGATGGCCTTCTGCGCCTCGCGGATGATGACCGGCTCGGCGCACGCTCCGCCGATCCAGCCGTACAGCTCGCCGCCTGCGGTGACGATGGCCCGCGACCCGTGCTGGCCCGACGACGGGGCCTTGCGCCACACGACCGTGGCGAGCGCGAAGGCCTCGCCGGCGCGCGTGAGCTCGAGTGCGCGTTCCATTACGCCCCAGCCGTCGAGCGGGGTGGTCACGACTGGTCGGTCCTCACCGGCGGCGCCCCGCTGATGTCGGTGCGGGTGGTGATGGCCTCGTAGACGCGGTCGGGCATCAGCGGCATGTCGACGTTGCGCACGCCGAGGTGGCCGATGGCGTTCATCACGGCATTGACGAACGCTGCGGGGCCGCCGACGGTGGCGCACTCGCCGATGCCCTTGGCGCCGATCGGGTGGTGCGGGCACGGCGTGACGACCTCGTGCAGTTCGAACCCGGGGGTCTCCCATGCGGTGGGCAGCAGGTAGTCCATGTAGTTCGAGCCGATGCAGTTGCCGTCGGCGTCGAAGGTGATGAACTGCATCGACGCCATGGCGTACGCCTCGGTGAGGCCGCCCATGATCTGTCCCTCGACCACCATCGGGTTGATGCGCACGCCGCAGTCGTCGACGGCGACCATGCGCAGCACGTCCCACACGCCCGTCTCGGGGTCCACCTCGACGGTGGCGATGTAGCACGCGAACGGCCAGGTGAGGTTGGGCGGATCGTAGTACGAGGTGTTCTCGAGGCCGGGCTCCATGCCGTCGGGCACGTTGGAGTACGCGGCCATGGCGCATTCCTGGATGGAGACGCCGCGGTCGGGAGCGCTGCGCACGTAGAAGCGGCCGAGCTCCCACTCGATGTCCTCGTCGGACACCTCGAGCAGGTGGGCGGCGATCTTGCGTGCCTTGGCGCGGATCTTGCGCGACACCATCGCCACGGCAGCGCCGGCGACGGGCGTGGAGCGCGAGGCGTAGGTGCCCATGCCGAACGGTGCCGTGTCGGTGTCGCCCTCCTCGACGACGATGTCGTCGGCGGGAATGCCCAGCTCGTGGGCGACGATCTGCGCCCACGTGGTCTCGTGGCCCTGGCCCTGCGTCTTGGCGCCGGTGCGCAGGATGGCCTTGCCGGTCATGTGGACCCGCAGTTCGGCAGAGTCGAACATCTTGATGCCGAGGATGTCGTACTCGCGGCTGTTGCCGGCGCCGAGCGGCTCGGTCATGGTGGAGATGCCGATGCCGAGGAGGCGGCCGCGTGCGCGGGCGGCCTCCTGCTCCTTCAGGAAGTCCTTGTAGCCGATTGCCTCGAGGCCGACCTCGAGGCACTTGCCGTACTGGCCCGAGTCGGTGAGGAAGCCGAAGGGGGTGCGATGCGGGAAGTCGTCGTCGCGTACGAAGTTGACGCGGCGGAACTCGGCCTGGTCCATGCCGAGGTCGTCGGCGGCAGCCTGCACCATGCGCTCCTGGAAGAACATCGCCTCGGTGACGCGGAACGAGCAGCGGTACGCCACGCCGCCCGGCGCCTTGTTGGTGTACGTGCCGGTGGCGGTGAGGTGCGCGGAGGGGATGTCGTAGCAGGCGAACGCCGAGTGCATGAGGCCGATCTTGAACTTGCTCGGCTGGGCATCGGCGAAGAAGGCGCCGTGGTCGGAGATGGTGTGCATGCGCACGCCGAGGATCTTTCCGTCCTTGCGCAGCGCCATCTCGCCCTGCAGGTAGACGTCGCGGCCGAAGCCGGTGGAGATCAGGTTGCCGCTCTTGTCCTCGATCCACTTCACCGGTCGCTCGGTGAGAATCGACGCGAGGATTGACACGACATAGCCCGGGTACACGGGCACCTTGTTGCCGAAGCCACCGCCGAGGTCGGGCGACACGATGCGGATCATGTGCTCGGGCAGCTCGGCGACGAGTGCGACCGCGGCGCGGATGATGTGCGGCGCCTGCGTGGTCATGTAGACGGTGAGCTTGCCGGTGGCGCGGTCGTAGTCGGCGATCGACCCGCACGGCTCGAGCGGCGAGGGATGCGAGCGCGGGTAGTGCAGCTCGAGCTTCGACACCACGTCGGCCTGCTCGAAGGCGCGGTCGGTGGCGGTCTTGTCGCCGACCTCCCAGTCGAAGACCTTGTTGTCGGCCTGGTTCGTCTTGTCGTCGCGGATGAGCGGCGCGCTGGACGACATGGCCTGCATCGGGTTGACGATCACCGGCAGCGGCTCGTAGTCGACCATGATCGCCTCGCAGGCGTCCTTGGCGATGTATGGGTCGTCGGCGATGACGGCGGCGACCTCCTGGCCCTGGAACCGCACCTTGTCGGTGGCGAGCACGGCCTGCGTGTCGTACGACAGCGTCGGCATCCAGGCGAGGTTGCGGGTGGCGAGCATGTCCCCCGTGAGCACGAGGCGCACGCCGGGCATCGCCCACGCCCTGCTGGCGTCAATCGACTTGATGCGCGCGTGGGCGAGCGGGCTGCGCAGGATCTCCATGTGCAGCATGCCGGGCAGCACGATGTCGTCGACGTACTTGCCCTTGCCGCGGATGAAGCGGTTGTCCTCGACACGGCGCCTGCTGGCGCCCATGCCGCCGATCTTGATCTCGTCGAGACTCATGATGACCCCTCTCAGCCGGCCTGGCCGCGCAGCTTGTCGGCCGCCCACATGACGGCCTTCACGATGTTCTGGTAGCCCGTGCAGCGGCACAGGTTGCCCGACAGCGCCCACCGGATCTCGTCCTCGGTGGGGTTCGGGTTCTCGTCGAGCAGCGCCTTCGCAGCGAGCATCATGCCGGGAGTGCAGTAGCCGCACTGCAGGCCGTGCTCCTCCTTGAAGCCCTCCTGGATGGGGTGCAACTCGCTGGCGGTGGCGAGCCCTTCGACCGTCATGACGTCGTGCCCGTCGGCCTGCACGGCGAGCATCGTGCAGCTCTTCACCGGGCGCCCGTCGTAGAGCACGGTGCACGCACCGCAGTTGGTGGTGTCGCATCCGGTGTGGGTGCCGGTGAGGTTGAACCCCTGGCGGAGCAGGTGGGCGAGCAGCAGGCGGGGCTCGACGTCGGCCATGCGCTGCTGGCCGTTCACTCGGATCGAGACACGGCGCACGGGCACGCCGGCGGCGGGGGGAGTGATCTCCTCGAACAGACTCGTCATGTCAGGCAGCCTTCTCGGTTGACTCGGCGATGCCCCGCAGGACACGCGCAGTGAACGTGTTGATGATGTGTCGCTTGTAGGTGGCGCTGCCACGGTGATCGGTGCGCGGCTTTGCGGCGGCGGCAGCGGCCTCGGCGGCGCGCTGGATGGCAGCCTCGGTGAGCGGCCCGCCGACGAGGGCCTCTCCGGCCTCGACGGCATGCACGGTGGTGGAGCCGACACCGGTGAGTGCCACGCCGGCGCGGCGCACCGTGCCGCCGGAGATGTCGACGGCGACGGCGACGGCAGCGGTGGCGAAGTCGCCGACGCGGCGCTCGAGCTTGAGGTAGCCGCCGTGGGCGACGCCCGTGGGCGCCGGGACGACGGCCTCGATGGCGATCTCGTCGTAGTCGAGGACGTTCTGGAAGGGACCCGTGACGAACTCGCGCACCTTGATGGTGCGGGTGCCCTTGGGGCCGCGGGCGACGATGTGGCCGTCGAGCGCCACCATGCAGGCGGCCCAGTCGCCCTGCGGGTCGGCGTGGCACACCGAGCCGACGAACGTGCCGCGGGTGCGCACGATGGGATCGGCGACGAGCGGCGCAGCAGCGGCGACGGTTGGCTGGCGTGCGATCACCGTCGAGCGCTCGAGGTCTTCGTGTCGGCAGAGGGCGCCGATGTGCAGCGCCCCGGAATCGTCGAAGTGGTGGTAGCGGAGGCTGTCGATGCCATTGATGTCGACGAGCATCTCGGGCGAGGCGAAGCGGAGCTTCAGCATCGGCACGAGGCTCTGTCCCCCGGCGAGGATCTTGGCCTCGCCCTTGCCTTCCGTCAGGAGCGCGATCGCCTCCTCGACGGTGGTGGGTGCCTCGTAGCGGAATCGTGACGGGTACATGTTCCCTCGGTCCTCTCGGTGGGCGGCTAGCGGGGGCGGCCGGTGTCGGGCACGGCGGTGGGCAGCGACTCGGCATCGGGGTCGGGTCGGGGCTCCTGGTGAGGCGGCCACGGGCCCTGCACCGGCTGACCAGCCACCTTCAGGTGGTCGATCAACCGGGGCCATGCCCACACGGTCGGGCTCTTGCCCGTCTTGGGCGAGTGCTCGATGAGTTCGTACAGACGCGGATTCCCGGCACTGTGACCGGACGACTCGATGGCCATTGGATCCTCCCCTCGGACCGCCGACGGCGACCCGGGCAAGGTACACCCGACGATTACTTGCCGCTAGATCGCAAACAGACATTTCGGTCAG
>JBJTRF010000005.1:0-28573 GCA_046076025.1 Ilumatobacteraceae bacterium | reverse complement strand
CGGGCCCGCGCTGCCGGCCGCCTCGGCGGTGATGCCGCCGGGGTTCGCAACAGGGCGACGATGACGAACAGGTAGGTGGCCGCGTTGACGAGGAACATCTGCGGCGTGGTGACGCCGAACTCGCGCAGCACGGCGACGAACACGGGCCCGAGCACTCGCGAGCCGTTGATCATCGCCGAGTTGAGCGCCACCGAGCCGGCGATGTCCTCCTTGCGCACGAGGCCGGGCAGCATCGCCGACCATGCGGGCGCGTTGAGGGCGTTGCCCACTCCCACGCCGAGCGAGACGAGGAAGATGAGCGCGATCGATGCGTCGTTCGCTGCCAGCGGGGCGAGCAGCGCGGAGAAGGCGAGCTGTACGACCTGCATGGCGATGAGCCATCGGCGCCGGTCGAAGCGGTCGGCGATCACGCCGGCAGGAATCGACAGCACGAGCAGGGGCCCGAGCTGGGCCACCACCATGAGCGCCACCACCGAGGCCTTGCCGGTGCGGTCGAGCACGTAGAGCGGCAGCACCACGTTCTGCATCCACGTGCCGACATTCGAGCTGAACGAGGCGGCCCACAGCCTGCGGAACCGGGGATGCGACAGTGCCGCCCTGGCACTGCCGGGCGTATGGCGGTGGACGTGGAGCGAGGGGTCGCCGGAGTCGGAGGGGGTGGGCATGGGGCCGGCGCAGCCTACGACGGGCGCCGTTCGGCCGCCGTGTCGACGCTGGCAGGGTGGTGCCTCGGGGGGCAGTGTCCGCGAGTGGCAGGGCGCCGCTTGGCAGACTCGCGGCGTGACCCACGACACGGCAGATGCGCAGGAGGCCGCTGTCGGCGCCGCGTCGGCCGGGACTCGTGGGTCGATGAGCACCGACCGCTGCCATCGCTTCGGCACGTATGCCGACTGCCCGATGTGCGGTGGCGCGCTGCACGCCGAGCATGCGCACTTCAGGTGCGGATCGTGCGGCTGGCGCGACTCGTGCTGCGACTGAGCGTCGGGCAGGCCGTCAGCGGGCTCAGGCGCTGAGCGTCGACGCCGGCGAGTCGAGCCGGCGTCGCACGGCGGTGCGGATCTCGTCGTCGAATCGCCGCATGTGCGCGGCGATCAGGTCAGCGGCCCGGTCGGCATCGCGGTCGCGCAGCGCGTCGAGGATGTCGCGGTGCTCGTCGATGGTTCGGCGGGCGTCGGCCACGTCGCCGAGGTAGAGGTGCCACAGCCGGTCGCTCTGGGTATAGAGCATGTCGAGCGTGTCGGTGAGGAAGCGATTGCCCGCCGCCCGCCACACGAGCTCACGGCAGCGGCGGTCGATCTCGAGCACGGCGTCGGGGTCGTCGGCGCCCGGGTGGTCGGCGCCGCCGGCGCCGTCGAGCACGGACGCCATTTCGTCCCAGTCGGCGTCGGTGCCGCGGGCGCAGGCCAGGCGCATGGCGTAGGGCTCGAGCATTGCCCGTGTCTCGTACAGCAGGGTGAGGTCGCCGATGTCGACGGTGCTGACGAACATGCCGCGGCGGGGCAGGACCGTGACGAACTGGTCGCGGACCAGCCGCTGGAGGGCCTCGCGGATCGGGGTGCGGCCGAGCCCGAGGGTGCGCTGCAGGTCCTCGTCGCGCAGCACGGCCCCGGGGGCGAGTTCGAGGCGGACGATCATCCGGCGGATCTCGCGGTAGGCGCGCTCGCTGAGTGACAGGTGGTCGCTGATATGGTAAAGATATATCAGTCTGGTGGCGAGGGCAACGTGCCATCGCCGCATCACACAGGGGAAGAGAACACATGAGCGAAGTCCCGTCGTCAGCGAAGGTCGTCATCATCGGCGCCGGCATCGTCGGCAACTGCCTCGTCGGCCACCTCAGCCGCCTCGGCTGGACCGACATGGTGCTGCTCGACAAGGGCCCGCTGCCGAATCCCGGCGGCTCCACCGGCCATGCGTCGAACTTCATCTTTCCGACCGACCACAACAAGGAGATGGCGTTCCTCACGGTGAACAGCCAGAACCAGTACATCGACCACGGACTCAACAACACCTGCGGCGGCATCGAGGTCGCACGCGAACCGCAGCGCCTCGAGGAGTTCAAGCGGCGCATGACCTCGGCAAAGGCCTGGGGCATCGACGCCCGCCTCATCTCGCCTGCCGAGATCAAGGAGATGGTGCCGTTCATCAACGAGGAGATCCTCCTCGGCGGCTACTACACGCCGAGCGTGTCGGTGGTCGACTCGCTCGCCACCGGCACCCGCATGCGCGAGGAGGCGGTGAGCAAGGGCGTGCTGAAGGTGTTCGCCAACACCGAGGTGCTCGACATCGAGACCGATGACGTCCCGGGCGGCCTGCCCAGGGTGAAGGCCGTCGTCACCGACCGCGGCCGTATCGAGGCCGACCACGTGGTGGTCGCCTGCGGCGTGTGGAGCCCGCGGGTCGCGGCCATGGCCGGTGCCAGCATCCCGCTGACGCCCGCAGTGCACCAGATGGCCGATGTCGGCCCGATCGAGATCCTCGTGCAGTCGAACAAGGAACTCGCCTATCCCATCATCCGCGACATGGACACGTTCTGCTACGAGCGCCAGACGGCAGGCTCGATGGAGGTGGGCAGCTACGCCCACCGTGCGATCCTCATGCGCCCCGATGACATCCCCAGCAACGAGGCCTCGGCGCTGAGCCCGACCGAGCTACCGCTCACCTACGAGGACTTCGACCCGCAGATGGAGCAGGCCATCGAGCTGATGGAGATGCTTGGCGATGCCGAGATCAAGTACGCAATCAACGGCCTGCTGAGCCTCACCCCCGACGCCAACCCAGTGCTCGGCGAGTGCGTCGAGGTGCGCAACCTCTGGAGCGCCGCTGCCGTCTGGATCAAGGAAGGCCCCGGGATCGCCCAGCTCGTCGCCGAGTGGATGACCTACGGCTATCCGCACATGTGCGATCCGCACGGCAGCGACATCGCCCGCTTCTACCCGCACGAGAAGACCGAGTGGCACATCAACGCCCGCTGCAACGAGCACTTCAACAAGACGTACGGCATCGTGCATCCCCGCGAGCAGTGGGCCAGCCAGCGCGGCATGCGCCGCAGCCCGTTCTACGCCCGCGAGGAGGCACTGGGCGCCACGTTCTTCGATGCCCGCGGCTGGGAGCGCCCGCAGTGGTACTCGAGCAACGAAAAGCTGATGAAGAAGTTCCCCCAGGCGTGCGCGCTGCGCACGCACGAGTGGGACGCTCGCTGGTGGCACCCGGTCATCAATGCCGAGCACCTGCAGATGCGCGAGAGCGTCGGCATGGTCGATCTCACGGCGTTCAACGAGTTCGACTTCGAAGGCCCCAAGGCGATGGAGTTCCTGCAGTGGGTGTGCGTCAACAACGTCGACGTGCCCGTCGGCCGCAGCGTCTACACGCCGCTGCTCACCGAGCACGGCGGCTTCCGCGGCGACCTCACCATCCAGCGACTCGGCCAGCACCACTACCGAGTCATCACCGGTGCCTTCGACGGCGGCCGCGACAACTACTGGTTCAACAAGTGCCTCGAGCAGTTCAATGCGGCCAACGGCCTCGGCTCGTGCACCTTCACCGACCGGTCGCAGGGCATCTGCACGATCGGCGTCTGGGGCCCCAACGCTGCGGCAACGATGGCCAAGATCACCACTGACCACACCACGTCGGCGTACGACGTCAGTCAGGAGGGCTTCCCCTATGGCGCCGTCCGCGAGGTGTACATCGACGGCGTGCCGTGCTGGATGTTCCGCATCAGCTACGTCGGCGAGAACGGCTGGGAGATCTATACCCGCATGGAGCACGGCCTGAAGCTCTGGGACGCCATCTGGGCGGCCGGCCAGGAGTTCGACATCATCCCGGTCGGCATCGGCGTGTACGCCGTCACGGGCCGCATCGAGAAGGGCTACCGGCTCATGGGCGCCGAGCTGGAGAGCGAGTACGACCCCGTCGAGGCTGGGCTCGCCCGGCCGAAGGTGAAGTCGGCCGACTTCATCGGCAAGGCCGCATACCTGAAGGCCCGCGAGCAGGCGCCGGTGGCCGTGATGTGCACCCTGTCGATGGACAGCCAGCGCAGCGCCGACGGCGACGACCGGTTTCCGACGGGTGGCAACGAGCCGATCCTCGACCTGCAGGGCAACCGCCTGGTCGATGCCAAGGGCCGTGTCTCGCGGGTGACCACGGCGGGCGTTGCGCCGTCGCTCGGCAAGTACCTGCTGCTGGCCTACCTGCCGGCCGAGCACGCCAAGGAGGGCAACAAGCTCCAGGTGATGTACATGAACGAGATGTACCCGGTCACCGTCGAGCGTGCAGGCGCCACGCCGCTGTTCGATCCTGCCGACAGCCGGATGAAGAGCTGAGCCGACCATGCGCGTGCTCGTCTGCGTGAAGCGGGTGCCCGCACCCGGCGCGAAGATCAATCTCACTCCCGACGGCCAGGCCATCGACACCGCGTACCTCGCCTTCACGACGAGCCCGCACGAGGAGTGCGCCGTCGAAGAGGCGGTGCGCCTCGTCGAGCAGCATGGCGGCGAGAGCACAGTGCTGACGCTTGGTCCGGCTGAGGCCGACGAGCAGCTGCGCTATGCGGCGAGCATCGGCGTCAACCGGTGCGTCTTGCTGCCGATCGACACCGGCGACTGGGATCCCATCCGCACTGCCGAGGCGATCGCCGCCGCAATCCGCGACGTCGAGAGCCGCGACGGCGCGTTCGACCTGGTGCTCTTCGGCAACGAGAGCGCCGACTCGGGCAACTTCCAGATCGGCGTGCGCGTCGCCCACGCCCTCGGGCGTCCGATGGTCAACGGGATCAAGGGCATCGACCTCGACGGCGCGACTGCGAGGGCCCGGCGCGAGGCCGAGGCCGGCGTCGAGGTGTACTCGGTGCCGCTTCCTGCCGTGCTCGGCGTGAAGGAGGGCATCAACCTGCCGCGTTATCCCACGCTGAAGGGGCGTCTGGCCTCGAAGAAAGTGGAGGTCGCGCAGGTGGCGCCGTCAGGCACGGCAGGCGGGCAGCAGATGGTGACGATGCTGCAGGCTGCCGAGAAGGCGTCGCAGACCGTGATGCTGGGCACTGGGCCGGAGGCGGCGCCCGCAGTCGTCGACCTCCTCGAGGAACTGGGGTTGCTGAAGTGATACTCGTCGTCATCGAACACGACCGCGGCGCGCTCGCATCGGCGTCACTCGAGGCGCTCGCTGCGGCCCGGGGGCTCAGCTCGCCGGTCGGAGCGCTCACCATCGGCGCCAGCGCCGACGGCCTTGCCGCCACCCTGGCGGCGCACGGCGCAGCATCCGTGCACCAGGCGCACGACGCGACCCTGTCGGACTACGGGCCCGAGGCCTGGGGCGAGGTCGTCGCCCAGGCCGTTCGCGCCCTGTCGCCGGCCGCCGTCATGGCATGCGGCACGGATCGTGGCAACGAGGTGATGGCGCAGGCGGCGGCGCGCCTCGCACTGCCGATGGTGGCCAACTGCGTCGGGTTCGACGATGCAGCCGCCCCAACCTGGACGCTGACGCGGGTTCGCTGGGGCGGCTCGCTGCTCGAGCGCTGCACGCTCGACGCAGCGGTGAAGCTCGTCACGGTGTCGCATCACGCCTTCGAGGCCGCCGAGTCGCCGGCAGCGGGTGCCGTGTCGTCGCTGCCGGTGTCGGTCGATGCGTCGCTGGCCCGTACCGTGGTGGTCGAGCGCGTCGAGCGGGCCGCAGGCGTCACGCTGGCCACCTCGCCGCTCGTGGTGGGCGGGGGCCGTGCCGTCGGCTCAGCCGAGGCCTTCGCCCCGCTCGAGGAACTCGCCGGCCTGCTCGGCGGCGTGGTGGGCTGCTCTCGTGCCGTCACCAACAACGGGTGGCGCAGCCACACCGACCAGGTCGGCCAGACGGGCACCCGCATCGCGCCCGACCTGTACATGGCGTGTGGCATCTCGGGCGCCATCCAGCACTGGGTGGGCGCAATGGCGTCGAAGAAGATCCTCGCCATCAACACCGACCCCGAGGCGAACATGGTGGTGAAGGCCGACTATGCCGTGATCGGCGACCTGCACAAGGTGGTGCCGGCCATCTCGGCCGAGATCCGCCGCCGTCGGGGTGGCTGAGACGCGGCATTGCCGGGCTGCGGCAGTGCCCGCACCTAGCCTTCGTCTGTGAGCGAGCGACGAGAACACGACGGCCCGGCCGTCTCGTCGAGCATCGCGCTGGCGACGTGGGGTCTCTTCGCCGGCCTCGCGCTGCTGATGTTCGCCGGCGGCCTGTTCGCCACGCTGCTCGGCGTGCGCGCCGAGCGATCGGGCGTCGCCACGGCGGTCAGCAGCTCGATCGCGGCCGCCTACTACGTGGGCTTCCTGGTCGGGTCGCGGCTCGCCCTGCGGGCCCTCGGCAAGGTGGGTCATATCCGGGTGTACACGGCGCTCGCGTCGTTGCTCGCCGCGGCGATCGCCGCCGTCGGCATCACCGACTCATCGGTGGCCTGGATCGTGCTGCGTCTCGTGACGGGACTGTGCACGGCAGGCGTATACGTCGTCGCCGAGTCGTGGCTGAACGACCTCGCCTCGAACGAGAACCGCGGTCGACTGCTGGCGGTGTACAGCGTGCTGACGATGCTGTTCTACGGCCTCGGCCAGTTCTCGCTCACCGCGTTCGACGCCCGGCTGCTCGCCGGCATCGCCGTGGCGGCAATCGTCACCTCGGTAGCCGTGGTGCCGGTCGCCCTGTCCGAGGAAGCGGTCGCACCGGTGGTCGACCGGCACGACCGGGTGTCGCTACGCGAACTCGCCCGCGTGGTGCCCACCGGCATCGTCTCGTGCCTGCTCGTCGGCATCGCCCATGGGGCGATCGCCGGCATGTCGGCCGTGTACGCAACCCGAGTTGGCATGTCGGCCGCGATGATCGGCCTCTTCGTGGCGCTGCCCAGCCTCGGCGGCGTGATCCTGTCGTGGCCCGTGTCGGCGGCCAGCGACGACATCGACCGGCGTGCCGTGGGTGTCGCCGCTGCCGGCGGCGCGGCCGGGGTGGCGCTGCTCCTGCTGCTCGGCCCGCCGACACACCCGATGGCATTGATCCTGATCACCCTGCTCGGCGGACTCAGCTACCCGCTGTACTCGATCGCCGCGGCCTACACCAACGACTGGGTCGAGCCCGAGCACGTCAACGCCGCCGCCTCGCAGTTGGTGCGCCTCTACGGGATCGGTGCCGTGATCGGCCCGTTCGTCGCCGCCGGGGCGATGATCGCCTTCGAGCCGGTGGGCTTCCTGTGGGCGCTCGCCGGCATGCACTTGGTGATCGCGCTGTTCTTCCTCTACCGGATGTTCGCATGGCGAGCGCCGCTGGCGAAGCGGCCGTGGGACGAGGTATCGCTGCCGGCCCGGGCCTTCTTCGTGCCGGCCACGATCATCTCGATGGGCCGCCGGGCACGGCGGCGGCTTGGCTGAATGCGACGCTGACCGGATGGGTCAGGACAGCTTGGCGAGCATCTTTCGCTGCCAGTCGGCGGTGTCCTTGATGTTGTTGAACGTGAAGAGGTGGACACCCTCGATGTTGAGTTCGTCGGCGACCTTGCCGAGGGGAGTCAGCAGCTTCATCGGGTCGTAGCCGCCGGGCTTGAGGAACTTGCCGAGCACGCCGCGGTTCTTCTGGACGTAGCGCATCGACGATCCGATGCCGAGGCGCATGCCCATCGTGAACAGCTTGGCGCGGTCGATGACACCCGGCACCCCGATGTGCAGCGGCAGCTCGAAGCCGGCAGCGCGCTCGGCAGCCGCCCACTTCTTCCACGCTGGCACGTCGAAGTGCATCTGTGTGCTCGCGAACCCGGGCACGCCGGCCTCCTTCAGCAGGGCCTGCTTCGCATGCAGCACCTCGTGGACCACCTCGGTGGGGATGAGGGCGTGGCCGTCGGGATACGAGGTGATGCCGATGCGCTGCAACCCATGGTCGCAGCCGAGGAAGTCGCGCAGGAACGCCACCGCGCCGTCGTACTTGCCGGCCGGCACCTCGGGATCGCCGCCGACGAGGAACATCTCGCGGATGCCGTTGTCGCGGCAGAAGGCGGCGAGCTCGCGCACCTTCTGATCGTCCTCGGTGAGGCGGGCCGAGAAGTGCGGCACGGCCATGTACCCGAGGGCGAGGATGCGGCGGGTGAGGTCGAGCGTGACCTGCTGGCCCTTGGCGGCGCTGCAGGTGACGCTGACCGACGAGCCGACCGGAATGTGCTCGAGCTGTCCCTCGAGGTTCTTCAGCGGGATGACCTCGTAGCGGGCATCGGCGATGAGCGAACGGGTGGTGGTGGGCTGCCTGGAGGCCGCCGGCGCGGCGTGGGTCTGGGCGTTGGTCGTGTCCATCGGTGTCGTGTCCATTCTCGGTGGTGCGGTGGTGACTAGCGGGTCGTGGCGCTGGCGCGCCGGCTCAGGCGAACTCGTCCGGCAGCTCGGCCTTGCGGCGGGTGACGAACTCGATCATCTCCTCGTCGATGGCCTCGTCGAGCGCCGGGGCCTCGTACTCGGCGAGTCGGCGCTTCCACAGCGCATTGGCGCGCTGCGCGGCATCGAGGCCGCCCTCCTCCGACCACTGCTCGAAGCTCGAGTTGTCGGAGGTGTCGCTGCGGTAGAAAGCCGTCTCGAAGTTGCGCAGCGTGTGGTCGGTGCCGAGGAAGTGGGTGCCGGGCGGGTTGGTGCGCAGGGCATCGAGGGCGAGGCCGTTGTCGCTGGTGTCGAGGCCGCGCACGAAGGTATGCATCATGCCGAGCTGGTCGCAGTCGAGGACGAACTTCTCGTACCCGATGGCAAGGCCGCCCTCGAGCCAGCCGGCCGCATGCAGCACGAAGTTGACGCCGCCGAGGATCGTGGGCTGCAGCGTGTTGGCGCTCTCGTAGGCGGCCTGGGCGTCGGGCAGCTTCGACGACGTTAGTGATCCGCCGGAGCGGAACGGGACGCCGAGGCGTCGGGCGAGTGCCGCAACGGTGTACAGCACCAGTGCGGGCTCGGGCGTGCCGAACGTGGGCGCGCCGGTCTGCATGCTCATGCTGCTGGCGAACGACCCGAACACCACTGGCGCCCCGGGCCGGATGAGCTGCACGAACGCCATGCCCGCGAGCGCCTCGGCGAGCGTCTGCACGGCGACGCCGGCACTGGTAGAGGGAGCCATGGCGCCGGCGAGGATGAACGGCGTGATGATGCACGCCTGGTTGTTCTCGGCGTAGCACTGCGCGGCGGCGAGCATGGTGCCGTCCCACACGAGCGGCGACGACGCATTGATGAGGCTGGTCATCACGGTGCGGTCGGCGAGGTCGCCGCCGAATCCGATGCGGGCGAGTTCGACGCTGTCGGCGGCGCGCGAGCCGGCGGTGACCGAGCCCATGAATGGCTTGTCGCTGTACTTCAGGTGCGAGTACACCATGTCGAGGTGCCGCTTGCTCACCGGTACGTCGACGGGCTCGCACACGGTGCCGCCCGAGTGGTGCAGCCAGGGAGACGAGCAGGCGAGCTTCACGAAGTTCTGGAAGTCGGCGAGAGTGGCATAGCGCCGTCCCTTGTCGAGGTCGTGCACGAACGGCGAGCCGTAGTTGGGCGCGAAGACCGTGTGAGGACCGCCGATGACCACGCTGTTCGCCGGGTTGCGGGCATGCTGCACGTACTGCGCCGGGGCGTTCTTCGACACGAGTTCGCGGCACATGCCGCGCGGGAATCGGACACGGGTGCCGTCGACTATCGCCCCGGCCCGGGCGTAGACGGGCAGGGCCTCGGGGTAGTCGCGGACCTCGATGCCGACCTCCTCGAGCACGGAGTCGGCGGCGTACTCGATGGCCGAGAGCGTCTCGTCGGAGAGGATCTCGAAGGGCTGCATCGTGCGCGTGAGATAGGGGACTCGGTCGACGACGCTCGCGGCGCGCAGCGCAGCGCGTCCGGCCCGACCGCCAGAGCGGCGCCCACCCTGATCGCTCATCTCATGCCTCCTGTCCGGCGCGGGCGCGCCGTCGGCGCCCGCCTCGATCTGCAGATCCCGATGATGCACTGCGTTCGGGGAGCGTCACGACCTCGCCGAGGTGCGTGGACGGCGCGGTGGCGTGCGGGAATGCCATGGCGGCCACGAACTGCGACTGGAACTCGGGCTCGGTCGCCGTCTCGATCTTGACCACGCTGCGGACAGCGGCCTCCATCTCGTGGCGGGCATCCATCGACAGCAGCGCCCGCACTGCGCCGGCACCCGCCGCGTTGCCGACCGAGCGGACCCGGTCGACCGGGCAGTCAGGCACGAGACCCAGCACGAGGGCGTACACGGGATCGATATGGCTGCCGAATGCGCCCGCAAGGCGGATGTCGGTGACTTCGTCGATGCCGGCGTGGGCGACGAGCAGTTCGATACCGGCGCGCAGCGCCGCCTTGGCCAGCTGGATGGCTCGGATGTCGTTCTGGGTGATGGCAAGGCGCACGCCGTCGCGCTCGTGCAGGACGTACGAGAACGTGCGTCCGTCGGCGACCACCCGTGCCGTGCGCTCGGCGACGGCGCCCTGGATGACGCCGTCAGCGTCGATGATGCCGGCGAGGTACATCTCGGCGATCACCTCGATGATGCCCGATCCGCAGACGCCCGAGATGTCGAGCTCGGCCACGGCCTCGGCGAACCCCGGCTCGTCGCTCCAGGCATCGGCGCCGATCACCCTGAATCGAGGCTCGAGGGTGTCGCGGTCGATGCGCACGCGCTCGATGGCGCCGGCGGTGGCGCGCTGGCCGCAGCTCAGCTGGGCGCCCTCGAATGCCGGACCGGTGGGCGAGCTGGCGGCGAACTGCCGCCCTGCGTCGCCGAGGACGATCTCGGCATTGGTGCCCACGTCGACGACGAGCTGCATGTGCGCCGAGCGGTGCGGCCCCTCATTGAGGATGACCGCTGCCGTGTCGGCACCGACGTGGCCGGCAATGCACGGTGCGAGGTACACGAGCGCGTTCGGGCAGTGCAGGTCGAACTCGCCAGCGCGCACGGTGATTGCCTCGGCCGTGGCAAGGGTGAATGGCGCCTGGCCGAGCGGGGTGGGATCGATGCCGGCCATTACGTGGTGCATGATCGGGTTGCCGACCAGCACGATGTCGAGGATGTCGTCGCGCGTGGCGCCGCCCTCGGCGCAGAGCTCGTCGATGAGCTCGTTCAGCGCGGCGCGGACCGACTCGGTGAGCTGGCGGTCGCCGCCCGGGTTCATCATCACGTACTAGACGCGGCTCATCAGGTCGTCGCCGAACCGGATCTGGGGGTTCATCCGGCCTGCCGACGAGAGGATCTCGCCGGTGCCGAGGTCGCAGAGGTGCCCGGCGATGGTGGTGCTGCCCACGTCGACGGCAACCCCGACCGCCCGGTCGACATAGCCGGGCCACGCCGCCACGACGGCGTCGCCGCGCACGGCGACGGTGGCCGAGCGGTCCTGGCCGGCGAACGCGCGGTGCACGCGCTGCAGGGCACCGAGCTCGAGATGGGTGACCGTGCGGCCGAACTCGCGATGCAGCGACTCGATGACGAGGTCGCTCATCGACGCCGCATCGCCCAGCACGCTCGGCGGCAACTCGAGATAGCAGAGCGACACCGCCGGATCGAGGACGATGTCGGAGAGGTCGAGGCGCTTGCGCACCACGGGACGGTGTACCTGGCTCTCGGGCGGCACGTCGACGACGATGTCGTCGGCGACGAGCGCGCAGCAGCCGAGGCGGCGGTCGGGCTTCAGGCCGCGACGGGTGTCGTAGGCGCGCTCGGTCTCGGTGAAGGGAGTCAGCGAGTCGGCTGCGTTGTCGATGGCCCACTTTGGGAACGAGCCCTCCGACACCGCCACCTGGCAGCGCCCGCAGATGCCGCGGCCGCCGCACACCGAATCCAGGTCGACACCGAGGTCGCGCGCCGCCTGCAGCAGCGACGTGCCCGCGGCGACCTCGCCGGTGAGGCCGGATGGGGTGAAGACGATGCGCGGCATCGGAGGTCCGATCAGCCCCTGCGCCGTCCGCCGCGGCGCTCGCGGGCACCGCCGTCGGCCTCGGGATCGCGGTTGGCGCGGATCCAGGCCATGCAGTCCTGGTCGTTGCCCGACAGCACGTCGGCGGCCATCACCATGTTCTTCACTTCCTCGTGCAGCGGGTTCATGATCGCCGAGGTCATGCCGTTCGAGATGGCCATCGCCAGGAAGGTGCCGGTGATGTGGTTGCGGTTCGGGAGGCCGAAGCTGACGTTGCTGGCGCCGCAGGTGGTGTTCACCTTCAATTCCGAGCGCAGTCGCCGCAGCAGGCTGAACACCTGGCGGCCCGCCGTGCCCATGGCGCCGATCGGCATGACGAGGGGATCGACGACGACGTCGCTGGCCGGGATGCCGTGGTCGGCAGCGCGGTTGACGATCTTCTTGGCGACCTCGAAGCGCACGTCGGGGTTCTCGCTGATGCCGGTCTCGTCGTTGCTGATGGCGACGACGGCGGCGCCGTACTTGGCGACCAGCGGCAGGACCCGCTCCATAACCTCGTCCTCGCCGGTGACCGAGTTCACGAGGGCCTTGCCCTTGTACACCGAGAGGCCCGCCTCGAGCGCGGCGATGATGGACGAGTCGATCGAGAGCGGCACGTCGGTGATCGACTGCACCAGCTGAACGGCGCGGGCCAGCAGGGCGGGCTCGTCGGCGAGCGGGATGCCGGCGTTGACGTCGAGCATGTGCGCGCCCGCCGCGACCTGGGCGAGCGCGTCGGCCTCGACGCGGCTGAAATCGCCGTTCTTCATCTCCTCGGCGAGCATCTTGCGGCCGGTCGGGTTGATGCGCTCCCCGATCATGACGAACGGGCGCTCGAAGCCGATGACCACCTCCTTGGTGGCCGAGCTGATGACGGTATCGGTCATGATGGCTGCTCCTGTTCGGGTGAGGCGGGGTCCCAGCCCCCGTTGTCGACGAGCACGTGGAGGCGCTCGTTGGTGAACTCGCGCTCGATGCTCGCGGCGGTCGATTCGACGCACTCGACGAGGTCGCCGCTGACCGGGTGGGTGGCGCGGCGCCATTCGCCCACGTACTCCTGCGCTGTCTTCTTGCCGGCCACCATCGCGGCACGGTCGATCGCCTTCTGGAAGCGGTGGGGCAGCATCACCTGGTGCTTGGCCTCGCCGTCTCGACCGTTGATCTGGGCGGGGATGTCGCGCCACATGATGACGACGATCTCGCTGGCGGGGCGGCGGGGCATCAGGCGACCTTTCCAATGGCGGCGCGGAACTGGTGGAGGCCGACCGGGTGATGGTCGAACGCGAGCCCGAGCATCTTGGCGGCATGCTCGCCGGCGGCGACGACTGCCTCGAGCGCCGCTCCCTCGGCCTGCGACAGCAGCACGACGCGCGAGTAGTTGCCGAAGTAGGCGTCGCGCAGTTGCGGGTGACGGTCGAGTCCGAGGCCCTGCCAGACGAGGGCATCGAAGTGCTTGGCGAGGAAGTCGGTGAGGTAGAAGGTGCCGGGCTGCTCGTCGTGCAGGCGGGCGAACAGTGCCGAGCCGGCGAAGAACTCGTAGCAGTGGGCGCCCGGTAGGCGGCGCACATTGGGTCGGTCGGCGAGCGCGCGGTCGAGGCCACCGCCCGTGCCGCAGTCGGCGTAGGCCACGAGCACCGGGCGGCTGCCGTCGGGGTCGTGCTGCGCAAGCAGCGCCTCGATGCCCGGGGCGATCTCGTCGGGTCGGTTGTGCAGGTTGGCCGGCAGGTAGTGCACGTCGACTGCGTCGGTGAGACCACTGGCGCCGAGCACGGCGCGCAGTTCAGCGACGAGCGCGCCGCATGCGAGCACGAGTGGCCGGTTCATTGCCGTCGCTCAGGCGACAGAGGGTCCCGGCGGCTCGGCCATGCCGCGCCGGGCCGACACGAGCTGCTTGGCCGTCTCGGCGGCGATGGCGGCGTCGCGGCAGTAGGCGTCGGCGCCGATGGCCTGGCCGAACTCCTCGTTCAGCGGCGCGCCGCCCACCATGACGACGAACTTGTCGCGCAGGCCGCGCTCCTGCAGGGTGTCGATGACCACCTTCATGTACGGCATGGTGGTGGTGAGCAGGGCCGACATCCCGAGGATGTCGGGCTTGTGCTCGTCGAGCGCGGCGAGGAACTTGTCGGCGTCGGTGTTGATGCCGAGGTCGATCACCTCGAAGCCGGCGCCCTCGAGCATCATCGCCACGAGGTTCTTGCCGATGTCGTGGATATCGCCCTTCACGGTGCCGATGACGACCTTGCCGATCGGCTCGGCGCCGGTCTCGGCGAGGAGGGGGCGCAGGATCTCCATCCCGGCCTTCATCGCGTTGGCCGACAGGAGCACCTCGGGCACGAAGAGGATGCCGTCGCGGAAGTCGATGCCGACGATGCGCATGCCCTCGACGAGGGCGTCGTTGAGCACCTTGTCGGGACCCCACCCGCGGTCGAGGAGGATCAGCGTGCCCTCGGCGATCTCGGGGGCGAGGCCGTCGTAGAGGTCCTCGTGCATCTGCGTGACGAGCTCGTCGTCGGGCAGCGAGGAAAGGTCCAGATCGTCGTCACTCATGGGTACCCCTTTTCCACGATGTGGAACTAGTCCGTATGGTGGAATCGTAGCAGCGCGACGTGCCCGATGTCATGCTCGGGCGAGGATCCCTGCGGCGGGCGTCGGCTCAGCCGGAGATCGCCGCGAGGCGCGCGCCGTAGCCGTCGGACGACATCAGCGCCGCGCACCGCTCGAAGCGGCCCACGGCGTATGCCCAGAAGTCGTCGACCGGGTTGCCGTTGGCGTGCTGCAGCACCCCCCACAGCGTCCAGAGCAGGTCGCACATCGCCTTGTAGGCGACCATGCGTCCGTACTCGGCGGGCGGTGGCGTGCCGCCGAAGTAGGCCTCGAGGAGCGCGTCGTCCTGGGTTGCGTCGAAGCCGCCCTCCACCGAGAGGTCGCCGAGATCCCACATCGGGTCGTTGTTACCCGAGTACTCGTAGTCGATGACATACATCCGCTCGCCGGTGTCGAGGAAGTTCTCGCAGAGGGGGTCGCAGTGCGACGGCACCAGAGGGCGGCGGCCGGCCTCGAGCGCGGCGCGGGTGGCATCGGCGCTGCGCTGCAGATCGTCGTAGCCCGGCGGCAGTGCGGCACCCTTCTCGGCGAGAAGTCGCCGGTAGTCGTCGATCATGCCGAACAGGTCGAAGTCGGTGGCGAAGGGCGCCGAGGTGGTGTGCAGGGCGCGGAAGGCCCGTCCGGCGCGGCGCACGGAGCCGTGGTCGCGAAAGCGCTCGGCGCTCATCGTGGCGGCGCCGTCGACGAACCGCGTGACCATCAGTCCGTCAGAGGCATCGAAGAACAGCACCTCGGCGTTCACGCCGGCGGCAGCGGCGGCGCGGGCCGCGTGCTCCTCGGTGCGGCGGTTGATGTACTCGCCCGTGCCTGCACCCGGGATCCGCAACACCACTCGGCCGTCGGGTGCGTCGACGAGGAAGTTGACGTTCGTGAGCCCGGCGAGACGCGTGGTGGAAGCGTCGGCTGGCAGTCCTGCTCGGGCCAGCGCACCGGCGAGGTCGGGATCGCTCATGGGCTCATTCTGGCCGCTGCCCGCGACCGGCGCGTCGCTGCGGCGCCACGGATGCGACGCCCGTTGCCGGCACGCCGTGGAGGAGCCGCGCGAGGTCGCCGGGATCAGACGTGAGCACGATGGCAGGCGCCTGGCGGGCTGTCTCGGCGGCGACGAGCGCGTCCATCGCGTCGCCGCTGCCGGATCGGCCCATGAGGGCGCCGGCCGCTCGTGCGAGTCGGTCGTCGACCACGGGGTGCGGTGCGAGCCGGTTGACGATGAGGTTGACGGCGGCGTCGCGTGGGCCGTTGCCGCGAACTGTCTCGGCGAGCACCGAGGCGGGCACAACCACCGCGGCCCCACGCCGCTGGGCGGCATCGAGCAGGGCGCGCACGCGACGGTCGCCGCGGGCGAGGGCGATCACGGCTCCGGCGTCGAGGACAACTGCCGCATCAGCTGGTCGAACCACTGCTCTCCCTCCGCGAGGTCGCTGTCGGCGAGCGTGCCATAGGCCGTGTCGAGGTCGAGGAGCAGCGCACGGAGGGGGTCGACGCGCAGGCGCTGGCGAACCGCCTCGGCGACGAACGAGGAGACTTCGCCGGCGGGCACTGCGGCGCGAAGCGCCTCGGCGAGATCCTCCTCGATCGTGAATGTCAGCCGCACCATCGACATGGCGCGATCATACTCGGAGTATGACGTTGGGCTGCTACGACTTCAGACGCGAGTTGGTCGGGTCGTGGAGGGGGCGGCGGTGGCGAACGGCCGGGATGGCCTCGCCGTACACCTCGATCACCCAACCGTCGTCGGGAACGGTGTCGAGCAGGCCGACGGGCACGTAGCCGTAGGCGATGGGCACGCCGACGGTGTGGCCGAAGTTGGCGCTCGTGGTGAACCCGACCACCGAGCCATCGCCACCCGCGACCATGATCGCCTCGCCGCTCACCGGGTAAGCCATCCGCCCGAGCGCGAACGTGCACAGTCGTCGCGCCGGGCCCTGCTCGCGTTGCGCCACGAGCGCGGCGCGTCCGATGAAATCGGCCTTCGACAGGTCGACGCGCCAGCCGAGCCCGGCCTCCCACGGCGAGGTGTCGGGCGTGATGTCGGTGCTCCAGTAGAGGTAGCCCTTCTCCATGCGCAGCGTGTCGATGGCGCGGTAGCCGGCATTGGCGATGCCGAGGTCGGTGCCGGCGTCGAGCAGCAGGTCGTAGACGTGCGCCGCGTACTCGGTGGGAATGTGCAACTCCCAGCCCAGTTCGCCGTGGTAGCCGATCCGCAGGGCCAGCACCGGGGCTGAGCCGATCGTGATCGTCCTGCCGGTGGCATGCGGGAACGCGTCGTTCGCGATGTCGTCCTCGGTGACCCGTCCGAGCACGTCGCGGCTGCGCGGGCCGCACAGGTTGATGACCGCCCGTGCCGACGTGACATCGCGGACCACCACGCCCTTAGCCGGCGAATTCGACTCGACCCAGCCCATGTCGTGCGCGCCGAAGGCTGCGCCGGTGACGACGTACCACGCATCGGGAGCCGTGCGGGTGAGCGTGAGATCGCACTCGATGCCGCCGCGCTCGTTGCAGAACTGCGTGTACACGGCGGCGCCGATCGGGGTGTCCATGTCGCACACGCTCAGGCGCTGGACGGTCTCGAGCGCGCGCGGGCCGGTGATCTCGAACTTGGCGAACGATGTCTGGTCGACGAGCGCGACGCCGTTGCGAATCGCCCGTGCTTCGCCGCCGACGTACGGGAACCAGTTGGGCTCGTCGTACGACGGGCGGTCGACGGGCTCGACGCCCTCGGGTGCGAACCAGTTCGGCCGCTCCCATCCGCCCCGCGAGCCGAACACGGCCCGCTGCGCGGCGAGCCGGCCGTGCAGCGGACTGGTGCGAATGCCGCGCGCCGTCATCTTCTCCGAGCCAGGTGCGGCGAGCTTGTAGTGGTGCGCGTAGAGCTCGACCATGCGCGTGCCCATGTAGTGGCGCGTGGTGTGATGGAACGAGAAGCGCCGCACGTCGAGGGGCCACAGGTCGAGCGAGGGCCGTCCCTCGAGCATCCACTCGGCCATCATCTTCCCGGCGCCGCCGCCGGCAGCGATGCCGTACAGGAAACCCGTGGCGACGAAGTAGTTGTCGAGCTCGGGCACGCGGCCCATGACGAAGTCGGCGTCGGCCGAGTAGGGGATCGGGCCGTTGACGAGCTTGCGGATGCCCGCCTGCTCGAGGCAGGGAGTGCGCTTGGTGGCCAGCTCGCCGAGCTGGGCGAAGCGGTCGAAGTTCTCGTCGAAGAGCTGCCGGCGGAACGGCCACGGGATCCCGTCGGTGCCGAACGGGATGGTGTCGGGCTCGTAGCCGCCGACGAGCAGCCCCGGGCCGTCGGGCTTGTAGTACACGAGGTGGTCGGGGTCGCGCATCGTGGGCATGCGGCCCAGCTCGACCGGCGTATAGCCCTCGATCGGGCCGCTCAGCAGGTACTGGTGCTCGACGGCAAGGGCCGGCACCCGCGCGCCGGCCAGGCGGCCCACCTCGAGGCCCCACATGCCGGCGGCGTTCACCACCATGTCGCACTCGATGGTGCCCGACTCGCCAGCGTGCTCGTGGGTGCCCTCCCAGTGGATGGTGGTGCACCGCCTCCCGTCGACGGTGATGCGAGCGGCGCGCGTGAGCTCGGCGATACGGGCACCGCGCTGGCGCGCGCCGCGGGCGATGGCCATCGTGACCGACGCCGGGTCGATGTAGCCGTCGGTTGGAAGGAACGCCGCCGCGAGCACGTCGGTGGTGCTCATCAGCGGGAACAGCTCCTGTGCCCGGTCGGGCGAGATGACGTCCATGGGCAGCCCGAAGCTCTTCGCCATCGTGGCGAGGCGCCGCAGTTCCTTGACGCGCTCGGGCGAGCACGCCAGCCGCAGGCTGCCGGTCTCATGCCAGTCGACGGCCTGGCCGGTCTCTGCTTCGAGGCCGCGGTACATCTCGACCGACTGCTCGAGCATGCGCGTGGTGTTGCGCGACGAGCGCAGCTGGCCGACGAGGCCAGCCGCATGCCATGTCGCGCCGTCGGTGAGCTGGTGATGCTCGAGCAGCACCACATCAGTCTCCCCCATCCTCGTGAGCCAGTAGGCGATGCTGCAGCCGAGGATGCCGCCGCCGATGATGGCGATGCGTGCCCGCTCGGGCCGGGTTCCCCCGGCGGGGGCACTGCTCGACGTTGCGCTCATCTCAGGTCCTCGCCCTCGAGTTGGCCGGATCGTAGAACGGGCGCAGCGACACCTCGGCCGGGACGCGCTCGCCGGCGACCTCGAGCTCGTATGCGCCGGCGCTCACCCATGCGGCGTCGACGCCGCCCTGCTCGAGGGGCCGGCGCACGTAGCCGTACCCGAGCGATCGCTGCACCGTGTAGCCGAAGCCGCCGCTGGTGAGCCAGCCGACCCGCTCGCCGTCGCGGAAGATCGTCTCGCGGCCGAGCAGCACGATGCCGGGATCGACGGAGAACCCCGCCAGCAGCTTGCGGAGTCCCGTGGACTGCTGCTGCAGGATGGCCGTGCGCCCGCGGAAGTCGATGCCCGATGCCAGCTTCACCGCCCAGCGCAGTCCCGCCTCGAGCGGCGTGTGATCGGGGCCGATGTCGCTGCCCCACGCGCGGTAGCCCTTCTCGAGCCGCGTGCTCTCGATGCACCGATAGCCGGCGTTGACGAGGCCGAGCGGCTCGCCGGCAGCCATGAGCGCGTCGTACACCCGCGGCGCGTACTCGACGGGGAAGTGGAGTTCCCATCCGAGTTCGCCCATGTACGTGATGCGCAGGGCGCGCACGGGACAGCCGGCGATGCCGACGGTGCGCCAGGTGCCGAACGGGAATGAGTCGCTGTCGAGCGCCGGCGAGTCGGCACTCGCCACCGACTCGAGGATGCGTCGTGACTGCGGGCCCATCAGCGACAGCACCGCCCCAGCGGATGTGACGTCGACGACCTGGGCATTGCTGCCCCTCGGGATGCCGCGTTCGATCCAGTCGAGATCGTGCGTGGCGAAGCCGGTGCCGGTGACCAGGTAGAACTCGTCGTCGGCGACGCGCGCCACGGTGAGGTCGCACTGGATGCCGCCGCGGTCGTCGAGCATCTGGGTGTACGTGAGCGAGCCGACGGGCTTGCGCACGTCGTTGGCACACAGCCAGTCGAGGGCGGCAGCGGCATCGGGACCCTTCAGGGCGTACTTGGCGAAGCTGGTCTGGTCGATCAGCACCGCTGTCTCGCGGCATGCGCGATGCTCGCGTCCCACTGCGGCGAACCAGTTCTGTCGCCCGAAGGTGTAGGTGTCGCGTGGCTCCTCGCCGAGTGCGGCGTCGGCGAACCAGTTGGGGCGCTCCCACCCGAGCTTCTCGCCGAAGCACGCGCCGCTGGCGGCGAGCCGCTCGTAGAGCGGCGAGGTGCGCGCCGGCCGGCCGCTGCGGTGCTCCTCGAACGGCCAGGCCATCGTGTAGTGCTTGGCGTACGCCTCGAGGGTGCGCGTGCGCGTCCAGTCGGTGTCGCGGTGCGGCCGGCCGAAGCGTCGGATGTCGACCACCCACAGGTCGTACGGCGGCGCGCCGTCGTGCACCCACTCGGCGAGCGCCTGCCCGGCGCCGCCGCCGGCAGCGATGCCGAACGCGTTGAAGCCGGCGCCGACGAACACGTTGCGCACCTCGGGGGCCTCGCCGAGGATGAAGTTGCCGTCGGGGGTGAAGCTCTCGGGCCCGTTGATCAGCTGGCGGATGCCGGCGCCGGCGAGTGCAGGCACCCGTCCGATGGCGAGCTCCATTGTCGGCGCGAAGTGGTCCCAGTTGCTGTCGAGCAGCTGGAACTGGAACGGGCGCGGGATGCCGCGCTCGGCCCACGGGATCGGGTTCGGCTCGTAGCCGCCCATCACGAGGCCACCGACCTCCTCCTTGTAATAGGTGAGCCGGTCGGGGTCGCGGAGCGTCGGCAGCGAGCGGGGCACCTCGGGGCTGAGCGGCTCGGTGATCACGTACTGGTGCTCGACGGACACGAGCGGCACGCTCACGCCGATGGTGGCAGCGAGCTCGCGCGTCCACTGTCCGCAGCACAGCACGAGCTTCTCGCACTCGATGCGCCCACGGTCGGTGACCACCGCTCGAACTGCTCCGTCGACCATCTCGATCGAGAGCACCTCGGTCTGCTCGCTGATCGTGGCTCCCCGCATCCGGGCTCCCTTGGCAAGCGCCATGGTGATGTCGCTCGGGCTGGCCTGGCCATCGGTGGGCAGGAACGCCGCACCGACGACATCGTGCACGTCCATGATCGGCCACAAGTCCTGCGCCTCCTTCGCGGAGAGCAGGTGCATCTCGAGGCCGAAGCTCTTCGCCGTGGTGGCCTGGCGGCGCACCTCGGTCCAGCGCTCGTCGTTGCAGGCGAGTCGCAGCCCGCCGTTCATCTTCCAGCCGGTCGCCTGGCCGGTCTCGGCCTCGAGTCGGCGGTAGAGGTCGACGGAGTTGCCGAGCAGCTGGGTGATGTTGGCGCTGGTGCGCAGCTGTCCGACGAGGCCGGCGGCGTGGAACGTGCTGCCCGACGTGAGCATGTGCCGCTCGATCAGCACGGTGTCGGTCCAGCCGAGCGAGGCGAGGTGGTAGGCGGTGGAGCACCCGACGATGCCGCCGCCGATGACGACAGCGCGCGCTGACGAGGGGAGATCGGTCACCCGTCGATTGTCGCGCACCCGCTGGCGCCGGTCGTGATGACGGCGCGACGACAGTGTCGGCGACGCGCCGTCCCGTGGCCGGCCTGCCTCACGGCTCAAGGGGACCGGTCTACACTCCGCCGGAACCGGCCGTGGGGGGCATTGGTGACGACAAGCGGTGCAGCGATGATCTCCGTGCGGGATCTCTGGAAGGTGTACGGGCCGAGGGCGGAGCGGCTGGTGGGCTCGCCCGATGCCAACCTGCCGCGTGCCGAGCTCGAGGCCCGCACGGGCAACGTGGTGGCGATGCGCGACGTCAGCCTCGACGTTGCGCCCGGCGAGGTATTCGTCGTGATGGGCCTCTCGGGCAGCGGCAAGAGCACGCTCATCCGATGCATCACCCGGCTCATCGAGCCCACCTCGGGCACCGTGTCCATCGGCGGCCTCGACGTGACCGCCGCCGACGACCAGCAGCTGCTCGACATCCGCCGCCACAAGGTCTCGATGGTGTTCCAGCACTTCGGGCTGCTGCCGCATCGCACCCTCGCCGACAACGTCGCCTTCGGGCTCGAACTGCGCGGTGTCGACCGTGCCGAGCGGCGCGAGCGGGCGGGGCGCACCCTCGAGCTCGTCGGGCTGCCGGGCATGGACTCCTATCGTCCGCACCAGCTGAGCGGGGGTCAGCAGCAGCGCGTCGGCCTCGCCCGGGCGCTGGCCACCGGCCCCGACATCATGTTGTTCGACGAGCCGTTCTCGGCGCTCGACCCGCTGATCCGGCGCGAGATGCAAGACGAGGTCATCAGGCTGCGCAGCGAGGTGCGCACGACGATGATGTTCATCACGCACGACCTGTCCGAGGCGCTGCGCCTGGGCGACCGCATCGCGATCATGCGCGACGGCAGGTTCGTGCAGGTCGGCACGCCCGCCGAGGTGGTGCTGCAGCCGGCCGACGAGTACGTGGCCAACTTCGTGCGCGACGTGCCGCGGTCGCATGTGGTGCCGGTGAGTGCCGTGATGGGGCCGCCGGCCGCCGGGCCGTACGCCGGCGAGGTGTCGCCCACGGCGAAGGTGCGCGATGCACTGCCGATGGTGGCCAGCAGCGACCTCGCTGTCCGCGTCGTCGCCGACGGGCGCACGGTGGGCACCATCGACAGGGCCGGTGTGCTGCGGGGGAGCGTCGCTGGCGACGACGCATGATGGGCGCCGGGCGATGACGGCGGTGCTCGACGCGTTGCCGTCGGCCCTGCCCGACGACATCGAGCGTGCCCGCCGAACGCGGCGCATCGCCGGGTTCGCCGTGTTCGCGGCACTGGTCGTGGCGGCGGCAGTGCTGCCGGCCGACGTTCCCTCGTGGTGGGATCTCGGCCTGCAGGAGTGGATGCAGGACCGGTACACGTGGACGGTCTTCAACCGCGAGACGTCGCCGGTGTTCACGGTGTTCCTCAATCCGGTGAGCAGCCTGCTGACCTGGTCGGTGGGGCGCGTCGAGTCGCTGCTGGCACTGCTCGAATGGCCCGGCGTCATCGCCCTCGGCGGGGCCATCGGCTGGCGGACGGGCGGCACTCGGGCGGGCGTGTCGGCTGCCGCCGCACTGGTGGGCGTCGGACTGATCGCCGACTGGGACCTCGCCATGCTGACGCTGGCGATCATGCTCGTGGCCGTTGCGATCGCGCTGGTCATCGGCGTGCCGCTCGGCATCCTCACGGCACGGTCCGACCGGGCCGAGCGCGTCGTGAGAGTGATCCTCGACACCGCGCAGGTGATGCCGGCCTTCGTCTACTTCAGCCCGCTGCAGGTGGCGTTCGGGCTGCAGGTGCCGCCTGCGGTGATGGCCACCGTGATCTACGCGCTGCCGCCGGCCGTGCGGCTCACCAACCTCGGCATCCGCCAGGTGCCGGTGGTGTCGAACGAGGTGGCGCAGTCGTTCGGCGCCACGTCGTGGCAGCAGTTGCTGAAGGTGCAGCTGCCAATGGCGCGACGCAGCATCCTGCTGGGCCTCAACCAGGTGATCATGATGGCGTTCGCCATCGTCGTGCTGGCCTCGCTGCTCGGCACGGGCGACCTTGGCCAGGACGTGCTGGCCGCGCTGCAGAAACAGCAGGTGGGCGCGGCGATGGCCGCCGGTCTCGGCATCGTGCTGCTGGCCGTTGCGCTCGACCGCATGACCACGGGGCAGCGCCGCCGGCCGCCGGCAATGGGTGCCCTGCGCTCCGTCGCGGCGATGGCCGGTGCCGTCGTGGCCGCTGCCGTGCTGGCGCGGCTCGCGGGCTGGGGCGACTGGCCGACGTGGCTGTCGTGGGACATCGCGGCACCCGTCGACACGGCGGTGGGCTGGGTGCAGTCGAACCTGCGCAGCGGCGTGCCGCTGATCGGCGGCACGCAGTCGGTCAGCGACCTGCTCGTCATCCGAGTGCTTGAGCCGCTGAAGGACTTCCTGGTCTGGATGCCGTGGCTGCTCGTCGTCGTCGGGTTCGCGTTCGCCGGGTGGCTCAGCGGAACGTGGCGCCTCGCGGCCCTGATGGCGGGGTGCCTGCTGGCGATCGGGTCGATGGGCGGCATTCCCGGCGGCACCGGCGAGGTGGCGATGTGGGACCTCGCGATGGACACGCTCAGCCAGGTAATCGTCGCCATCGTGATCAGCGTGGCGATCGCCATGCCGCTCGGCATCCTCGCCGGCCGCAGCGACAGGGTCGAGCGACTGCTGCGACCCCTGCTCGACATAGCCCAGGTGCTGCCGCAGTTCGTGTACCTGCTGCCGGTGGTGTTCCTGTTCTCTGTCGGCCGGGCGGCCGGTGTCGTTGCCTGCGTGATCTATGCGGTGCCGCCGTGCATCCGGCTTACGGCGCTCGGCATGCGCGAGGTGGCGTGGGCGCCGCGCGAGGCAGCGGTGTCGTTCGGCGCGACCCGCCGCCAGGAAATGCGGCTCGTGCAGCTGCCGCTGGCGCGCCGGGCCATCTTGCTCGGCATCAACCAGACCCTGCTGATGGTGCTGGCGACGGTGATCATCGCCGCCCTCGTCGGTGCCGGCGCGCTCGGACTGGTTGCCTACGAGGCCACCGCCAAGCCCAATATCAAGCTTGGCCAAGGCGTGGGCGGCGGAGTGAGTATCGTGCTGCTGGCGATCATGCTCGATCGCCTGACACAGTCGTGGGGCCGTGACAGCACGGCGACACAAGGGGGGAAGAGATGACCAGAACGTCCATCACGCGCCGGGTGTTCCTCGTCGGTGCCGCGCTGGGACTCGGCCTGTCGGCATGCGGCAGCGACTCGGGCGAGAGCGGCACTGACGGCACGTCCGGCGGCGAGGCCTGTGAGACCAGCGGCGATCCCATCGTGATCGCCGTCAACCCGTGGTCGGGCTCGATCGCCAATGCCAACGTCGCCAAGATCGTCATCGAGTGCGAGCTCGGCACGCCGGTCGAGTTGCTTGAGATCGACGAGAACGCCACGTGGGTAGGCCTCGACGACGGCAGCATCGACGTCACGCTCGAGGTGTGGCCGTCGGGCCACGCCGCCGACTACGAGACCTACATCACCGGCAAGCAGTCGGTGGTCGACCTCGGCCGGCTCGGTCCGGAGGCCAAGATCGGCTGGTACGTGCCGAAGTTCATCGTCGACCAGCACCCCGAACTCGCCACGTGGGAGGGATTCATGGATCCCGAGCTGGCGGGGCTGTTCGCCACTGCCGAGACCGGCGACCTCGGCCAGTTCCTGATGGGCGACCCCAGCTATGTCACCTACGACGAGCAGATCATCGCCAATCTCGGACTGCCGCTGAAGTACGTGGTGGCCGGCTCGGAGGCGGCGCTGCTCACCGCCATCGACCAGTCGATCGCCGACCAGAAGCCGGTGCTCATGCAGCTGTGGAAGCCGCACTGGAAGCAGTCGCGAGTCGAGCTCGTCGAGGTGACGCTGCCCGACGTCACCGATGAGTGCCTGGCCTCGGCAGCTGCGGGCGACGGCATGTACGACTGCGACTACCCGGTCGACCTGCTCTACAAGGCTGCCAACGCCGGCCTCGAGGCGAAGAACGCCAAGGTGTTCGCCCTGCTCTCGAAGCTGAGCATCAGCACCGACCAGCAGGCAGCGATCGCCGCATTCATGGACGGCGATGGAATGGCCCCGGCCGATGCGGCCCAGAAGTGGGTCGACGAGAACAGCGCCGTCTGGCAGGCCTGGCTCAGCTGACCATCCGGGGCGCCTCGGTGCCCTGAGACCGCTGCGACCGGCGGGCTGCCGTCCCATCTTGGGGCGCGCAGCCCGCCGGTTGCGTATTCTCGGCACGCTCACGAGTGCCGCACTCGGCAGCTCACCGGCGAGTCCGCAGCGTGGCGGACCGCTTCACTCGAAAGGAATCCCATGCCCTCCACACCCGCCCGCGTCGGCTACATCGGCCTCGGCAACCTCGGCTTCCATCTCGCCCACAACCTGCTCAAGGCCGGGCACTCCGTGACGGTCACCGACATCAACAAGGGACTCGCGACCCAGTTGATCGCCGAGGGCGCGCACTGGGCCGACACCGCCAAGGACGTTGCCGCAGCGAGCGACGTGGTGTTCACCTGCCTGCCGTCGCCCCGTGTCATCGAAGCGGTGCTGTGCGGGCCCGATGGCATCCTCGCCGGACTCGCCAAGGGCGGCACGTGGATCGACAACAGCACCAACGACCAGGAGGAGACGCTGCGACTCGCGGCGATCTGTGCCGAGCACGGCGTCCGGGTGCTGGAGTCGCCAGTGACGGGCGGCGTGCACAAGGCCGCTGCCGGTGACATCACGGTGCTCGTCGGGGGCGACGAGGATCTCTACGCCGAGCATGCCGACCTGCTCGGCGTCATCGGCAGTCCCGTGCTGCACATGGGGCCGCTGGGCAGTGCTGCGGTCATCAAGGTGATCACCAACATGCTTGCCTTCATCCATCTCGTGGCCGCGGGCGAGGCGTTGATGCTGGCCAAGCGAGGCGGGCTCGACCTCACCAAGTCGTTCCACGCCATCCTCAACTCGTCGGGCAACAGCTTCGTGCACGAGACCGAGAGCCAGGTCATCTTGAACGGCAGCTACAACATCAACTTCACGATGGACCTCGCGGTGAAGGACCTCGGATTCGCGATGGAGTTCGGGCGTCGCTTCGGGGTGCCGCTCGACCTCGCCGGCCACACGCTGCAGACATTCATCCGTGCCCGTTCGCAGTACGGCGGCGGTGCGTGGTCGAGCCAGGTCGTCAAGCTGCTCGAGGACGCGCTCGGCACCGACCTGCGTGCCCCGGGGTTCCCCGAGGAACTGTCGTGACTCACGACGAGGCGGTGCTGCGGCGCGAGTTGGCCGCTGCGTTCCGCTGGACGGCTCGGTTCAACTGGCACGAGTCGGTTGCCAACCACTTCAGCGCCGTGATCCCCGGCGACGAGCAGCACTTCCTGCTGAACCCCATCGGCGCGCACTTCTCGCGGATCCGCGCCAGTTCGCTCGTCCGGCTCGAGGTGTCACCGGCGGCCGGCGGCCGGGTTGATCCGACGGCCGACCCGACGGCGTGGCACCTGCACGCCAATCTCCACCGACTCGTCCCGCGAGCCAAGGTGGCCCTCCACACCCATCAGCCGTACGCCACGGCCCTGGCGTGCCTCGACGGATACGAGTTCCAGATGCTCGACCAGAACGCGTGCCGGTTCCACGGGCGCATCGCCTACGACCGCGACTACGGCGGCATGTTCCTCGACGGGGGAGAGGGCGAGCGTGTCGCCAGCCTGCTCGGCGACGACAAGGCGGTGCTGATGCTTGGCAATCACGGGGTGCTCGTGATCGGCAACTCGGTGGCCGAGGCCTTCGAAGACCTCTACTACCTCGAGCGCGCCTCGTACGTGCAGGTGCTGGCACTCTCGACGGGCCAGCGCCTCTCGGTGCTCTCTGACGAGGTGGCGTCGCTGACGTGCAGGCAGTGGTTCAGCTATCCGGCGGCCTGCGACCTGCATCTGCGCGCGCTGATAGAGATCCTCGACGTGGACGAGCCCGGCTACGCCGACTGACATGCCGGCTGCATCGCCGTGCCATCGGCCGGCGCTCGCGGCGACTAGGCGATGGTGGCCCTGAAATACGGCGCGGGCTCGGGAGCCAGCGGTGTGTTGCCGAGGATGAGGTCGGCGGCCTTCTCGGCCATCATCATCACCGGCGCGTAGATGTTGCCGTTGGTGATGTAGCGCATCGCCGAGGCATCGACGACGCGGACGCCCTCGAGTCCGTGCACTCCCATCGTCAGCGGGTCGACGACGCTGTTGTCATCGGCGGCACCCATGCGGCACGAGCAGCTCGGGTGCAGTGCGGTCTCGCCGTCGCGGCGCACCCAGTCGAGGATCCGCTCGTCGCTCTGTGCCTCAGGGCCTGGCGAGATCTCGCCGCCGCTATAGGCCGCGAGCGCCGGCTGGCCGAGGATGGAGCGGGCGGTGTGGATCGCCTCGACCCACTCGCGGCGGTCCTGGTCGGTGCTGAGGTAGTTGAAGCGCAGGGCGGGCTTGGCCTTCGGGTCGGCGGAGGTGATCTTCACCGAGCCGCGCGAGTCCGAGTACATCGGCCCGATGTGCACCTGGAATCCGTGCCCTCCGGCGGGTGCGCTGCCGTCGTAGCGCACGGCAATGGGAAGGAAGTGGAACATCAGGTTGGGGTAGCGCTCGGACGGGTTGCTGCGCGCGAAGCCGCCCGACTCGAAGTGGTTGCTGGCGCCGGGGCCCTTCCGGAACAGCCACTGCAGCCCGATGAACGGGCGTCGCCACATCTGCAGGTTCGGCTGCAGCGACACCGGCTGCGTGCACGCGTGCTGCACGTACACCTCGAGGTGGTCCTGCAGGTGCTCGCCGACGGCCGGCAGGTGGTGCACCATCGGGATGCCGAGCGGCTCGAGCTCGGCGGCGTTGCCGACGCCGCTGAGCTGCAGCAGCTGCGGCGTGTTGAAGGCGCCGCCGCACAGCACGACCTCCTTGGCCATTGCCGTGCGCAGGCGCCCGCGGACCTCGTACTGCACGCCGGTGGCGCGGGTGCCGTCGAACAGCACGCGGTGCGCCGTTGCCATCGTGCGGACGGTGAGGTTCGGGCGCCGCATTACGGGATGCAGGTAGGCGCGCGCCGCGCTGAGGCGGCGTCCGCGGTGCACGTTGCGGTCGAAGCGCGAGAACCCCTCCTGCTGGAAACCGTTCACGTCGGATGTCAGCGGGTAGCCAGCCTCCTGGCAGGCGGCGAGGAAGGCATCGATGAGCGGGTTCTGCGACGGGCCGCGCTCGACGACGAGCGGGCCGTCGCCGCCGCGCCACTCGTCGGCGCCGGCGAGGCAGGTTTCCATGCGCCTGAAGTAGGGGAGGCAGTGCGCGTAGTCCCAGGTGGACATGCCCCGGTCGGCGCCCCACCGCTCGTAGTCGAGCGGGTTGCCGCGCTGGAAGATCATCCCGTTGATGCTGCTGCTGCCGCCCAGCACCTTGCCGCGTGCGT
>JBJTRF010000004.1:0-9139 GCA_046076025.1 Ilumatobacteraceae bacterium | reverse complement strand
ACGCGCGCCGGCACGCAGCACCACACCCTGTGCGTGGGCGACCTCGACCGCATGACCACCGACACCAAGCGGCTCCTTGAGGCCGGCCTCGACCTCGCGCACGCCGCATGGAACGACGCCGTCACCGACTTCGACTGGTCGAGCGACATCGACCGCTACGTGATCCACCAGGTGAGCTCGGTGCACACATCATTGATCTGCGAGCGGCTCGGCATCGACCCGGCACGGGTGCCGCTCAGCTACCCACGCTACGGCAACGTCGGTCCGGCCGCCATCCCCATCACCCTCGCCGGCCTGGCGCCCGACCTCGCCGCCGGGCAGCGCGTGCTGTGCATGGGCATCGGCTCGGGCCTCAACACCAGTTTCACCGAGCTCATCTGGTGATGCGGGCCGCGCCCGCTCGACCGTCCGCCGAGCAGTGGCGCGAATGGGGCATCGACCCCGCATGGTCGCGCACAGCCGACGTCGACGGCCTCACATGGCACCTGCTCGATCGGGCGCCCGCGCAGCCGGCCGGCACCATCGTGTGCGTGCACGGCAACCCCACGTGGTCGTACCTGTGGCGTGGCGTGCTGCAGCGACTGGGCGACCGCTACCGGGTGATCGCCGTCGACCAGCTGGGCATGGGCTACAGCCAGCGCACGCCGCCGCGGGCGTACGCCGAGCGCGTCCGCGACCTCGGCACGGTGATCGACGCGCTCGGCATCAACGGGCCGATCACGCTGATGGGCCACGACTGGGGCGGCGCGATCGCCATGGGGTTCGCCGTGGCGAATCCCGATCGGATCGCCGGCCTCGTGCTGTGCAACACCGGCATTGCGGTGCCCGACGGACGGCACGCCCCACGGCTGATCCGCCTCGCCGCAGCGGGCCCGCTGACCCACCTGCTGTGCCACCGCACGCGCACGTTCGTCGACGGCACCGCCGTGCTGTCGTGGCGACGGCTCACCGCGCCCGACCGTGCCGCGCTGCGGGCGCCGTATCGACGGGCGTCGAGCCGCTCGTCAATCGCCGACTTCGTCGCCGACGTGCCGTTCGACGACCGCCATCCCTCGGCGGCGGCCATCGCCGACATCGCCGAGGGCCTGCGGACGTTCCGCACGCCAACGCTCATCGCATGGGGCGCGAACGACCCCGTGTTCGACGACTCGTTCGCGCTCGACCTCGCCGGACGACTGCCCCACGCTGGGCTCCACCGCTTCGGATCGGCGGGCCACCTCAGCCCGCTCGAGGCCGACGTGGCCGGCGTGGTCGACACGTGGCTGCGCTCGATGCACGACGATGACCGGCGCGAGGACGACGACAGCGGCAATGACGGCGCCGCCGCGGACTACGCGCCCACGTGGGCCGCCCTCGCACAGCGAGCCACCGACCCTGCCACGGCCGAGCGAATCGCCTTCGTCGACGGTGCCAGCGGCACGCAGATCACGTTCGCCGAACTGCACCGACGCGTCGAGGGCATCGCCCGCGGCCTCGCCGAGCACGGCCTGCGGCCCGGCGACCGCGTCGCCATGCTGACCCCGCCCGGCCCCGACCTGCTCGCCGCCGTCTACGGCGTCTGGCGAGCCGGCGGCGTCACCGTGATCGCCGACCGCGGGCTCGGGCTGCGCGGCCTCGGCGCCGCCGTGCGCGGTGCCACCGTGCAGTGGGTGATCGGCCCCGCCGCCGCCATCGCGGCCGCACGCGTCCTGCGCTGGACCCCGGGGGCACAGTGCATCACTGTCGGCTCGCGACGCGCGCCCGGCTCGGCCGCCACGCTCGCCGAACTCGAGCGCAGCGCTGCCCCACTGCCGGCCGAGCCGCTGCCCGCCGATCCGGCTGCCGTGCTCTACCCCTCGGGTGCAACCGGGCCGGCAAAGGGCGTCCGCTACCGGCACCACCAGCTCGCCGCGCAGCGCGATGCGCTGGCGCGCGCCTACGGCATCACCGCCGACGATCGACTGGTGGCCGCCTTCGCGCCGTTCGCGCTGTACGGGCCGGCGCTCGGCATCACGTCCACCATCCCCGACGTCGACGTCACCACGCCCGGCGCGCTCACCGCCGACGCATTCGGCGCAGCCTGCGAGTCGATCGACGCGACGATTGCCTTCGCCTCGCCTGCCGCGCTCGCCAACGTGCTGCGCACCGGCAGCGACTCGCCCGACCCGCGCACGGGGCGCCTCCGCCTCGTGCTGTCGGCCGGGGCACCGGTGCCCGTCGCCACGCTGCGCCGCATCGCCCATCGCATCTCCAACTCCACCGCACACACCCCCTACGGGATGACCGAGTGCCTGCCGGTGGCCAGCACGTCGCTCGAGGGCATCGACGCTGCGGGCAGCGGGCGGGGCGTGTGCGTCGGCCGACCGGTCGAGGGCACCACGGTGCAGATCGCACCCCTCGGCTTCGACGCCACCGCTGCGCTCACGCCGCTCGCCGCCGGCACCACCGGCGAGGTGCTCGTGCGCACGGCATGGATGTCGGACGGCTACGACCGCCGCTGGGGCACCGAGCGCGACGCGCGACCCGTCGATGCCGATGGCACCACCTGGCATCGCTCGGGCGATGTCGGCCACCTCGACCACGAGGGCCGGCTGTGGATCGAGGGCCGCTCGGTGCATGTCGTCCACGCCGTCGAGGGGCCGATCACACCCGTGCCCGTCGAGGTGGCGGCCGAGACCGTACCCGGCATCGACCGGGCCGCAGCCGTCGGCGTCGGCCCGCTCGGCTGCCAGCAGCTCGTCGTCGTGGTCGAGTCGCCCGGCTCGCCCGGGCTGGCACCAGCCGCCACCGTGGCCGCAGTTCGCGCTGCCGTGGGCTGGGCGCACGTGGCCGCCGTGCTCACGGCGCCGTCGCTGCCCGTCGACATCCGCCACAACACCAAGATCGACCGCGCTGCCGTTGCCGCGTGGGCAGCCACCGTCCTCGCCGGCGGCAGCACGAAGGTGCCGTGGTGAGCGGCCGGCGCGTGCTGCTCACCGGCGGCACCAGCCTGCTGGTGCGGCGCACCGCCGAACTGCTGCAGGCTCGCGGCGACGACGTGGTGCTGCTGCAGCGCCACGCATCCGATCTCGATGCCACGCAGGTGCTCGGCGACGTGCGCGATGCCAGCGTCGTGCAGCGCGCAATCGACGGCTGCGACGCCGTGATCCACGCTGCCGCCAAGGTGGGCGTCATCGGACGCTGGGACGACTACCGCAGCATCAACGTCGACGGCACCTCGAACGTCGTCGATGCGGCTCGCCGTGCCGGCCTTCGCACGCTGGTTCACGTGTCCACGCCATCGGTCGCCCATGCCGGCAGTTCGGTGGTGGGCGCGGCGGCCGACCCTCCCGTCACCGGGCGCCGTGTCTCGGGCCGGGTCGGTGCCTTCTACGCCGAGTCGAAGTCGATCGCCGAGCCGATCGCGCTCGCCGCCGCCGGCGACAGCCTCGGCGTCGTCGCCGTGCGCCCGCACCTCATCTGGGGCCCCGGCGACACGCAGCTCGTCGGGCGCATCGTCGAGCGGGCACGCAGCGGCCGCCTCGCCCTCGTCGGCGGCGGCACCGCCCTCGTCGACACCACCTATATCGACAACGCCGCATCGGCAATGGTGGCAGCGCTCGACGCCGCTGCACCAGGGGCACGCTGCTCGGGCCGCGCCTACGTGATCGCCAACGGCGAGCCGCGGCCCGTGCGCGAACTGGTGGAGGCGATCGTCGATGCGGCGGGCATCACCGCCACGCCACGTCGCGTGCCGCTGCGCCTCGCCACCACGGCGGGCTCGGTGGTCGAGCGACTGTGGACGCTGCGCCGCACCGACGACGAGCCGCCGCTCACCCGCTTCCTCGCCGAGCAACTGGGCACCGCGCACTGGTTCGATCCCCGACCGGCACGAGACGACCTCGAATGGTCGGCCACCGTGACGCTCGACGAGGGATTCGCCGCGCTCAGGCGACGGTTCGCCGAGCAGCACTGAAGTGCGCTGGGCTGCGCTGAGCACCTCGAGCACTGGCCGACGCGTGCGTATGGTCGCCTGTCCCCCGCCGCCGACCGCTTGAGGCTCTCTTGATGCAGCAGAATCCGTTCGTCTTCGTCGTCGGCTGTCCGCGCTCGGGCACGACGCTGCTGCAGCGAATCCTCACGCACCATCCCGTGCTCGAAGTGGTGAACGACTCGCACTTCATCCCCCGCGCCCTCAAGGGCGACCGCGACACCATCGATCAGCGCACACCGTTGACACCCGAGCTCGCCGAGCGCGCCATCACCTACCACCGCTTCCACCGGCTCGGCATCGACGAGGACACCGCTCGATCGGCGGCATCGAGCGCATCGACCTACTCGCAGTTCGTCGGCCTGCTCTACGACCAGGTGGCCGAACGTGCCGGGAAGACGCTTGCGGGCGAGAAGACACCCGACTACCTGCGCTCGCTCCCGCTGCTGCACCGGCTCTTCCCGGAGTCGCGCATCGTGCACATCATCCGCGACGGCCGCGAGGTGGTGCTGTCGCTGCGCGACTGGGCCACGCCCACCAAGGGCCCGGGCCGCATCGAGATGTTCGCCGACGAGCCCGTCGCAGTGTCGGCGCTGTGGTGGAAGTGGCAGGTGCGCGCCGGCCTCGACGCCGGAGCGGCGATCGGCCCACGCCACTGTCACGAGCTCCGCTACGACGACCTCGTCAACGACCCAGAGTCGGCCATGCGCCACGCCACCGATTTCCTCGGCATTCCGTTCGAGCAGGCGATGCTCGACTATCACGTCGGCCGGGCACGTCCGATGGAGGGCCACCGATCGGCGAAGCAGGCATGGATGCCGCCCACCAGCGGCCTGCGCGACTGGCGCACGCAGTACACCGACGACGACCTCGCACTCGTCGAGTTGCTGGTCGGCGATCTCCTGACCGAACTCGGCTACGAACTCGCCGCCTCGACCCCGTCGGCAGACGTCCGCCGGCGAGCCGACATCATCCAGTCACGCTGGCTCGAGGAGCCGTCGATCCGCTGACCATCACGGCGACGACCCTCGACACATGCTCTTCCAGCGTCGACGGGACAAGACCCGGACAGCCGACGTCGTCAGATGCTGCGCACCTCGACCTTGCGGCGCGTGCCCCACGCCGACGAGCGCAGCGTGAGCAGTGCCCACAGGCGCAGCGGCGTCAGCAGCACCACGTGCAGCACCGTGTAGAGCGGAGCGCAGGCGAAGGTGGCGAGCTGCGAGCGCACCGACATGTCGGGACGGCCGAAGTAGCGCACGTTGCGGGCGTAGGCGAGCACGACTGCGAAGGCGACGAACTCCCAGGGGATGAGATGCCCCGAGGCGATCGGCCGCACGTACATCGCCGTCAGCAGGCTGGCGGTGAATGCAAGCCACACGGTGAGCTCGGCAATGCTCACCCAGAACGGCCAGCGGCGGGGGCCGAAGCGGCGGATCGCCCACAGCGACTCGCGGAAGAAGCTCTTGTTCCACCGCAGCTGCTGGCGGCGGTAGTGGCCCAGGTTCTCCGGAACGAGCGTGTAGGCGACGGCAGTGTCCTGCAGGTGCACGACACCCTTCTGCAGCGCGTACTGGGTGAGCCGGCGGTCATCGCCGTACTGCACCTGCACGCCGAGGAATGTCTGGTGGAGGAAGTCCTCGAGGTTCTCCTTGACCACTTCGGTACGGAAGAAGCTGAGGCTGCCGCAGCAGCACACCACCGAGCCCACCGTCGAGTACGCGGCGCGCTCGAAGAGGAACGCATTCGCGTAGCGAAGGTCGATGAGACGCGTCAGCAGGTTGCGGCGGTGGTTGAGCGCCCGGACGTTGGCCGTGACGGCCATCACCTTCGGATCGCTGAAACCGCGCAGGCCCTCGGCGATCGCCGACTTGTCGAGCACGGTGTCGGAGTCGATCGTCACGACGATGTCGGCCGTAGTGCGGGCGAACGCGTAGCCCTGAGCGTGGCGCTTGCCCTGGTTCTTCTCCATCCGGTGCACCACCACGCCGGGCACGTGGGCCAGCGTGTCCTGCGCGATCTTGAAGCAGTCGCAGTTGGTCGAGCCGTCGTCGATCACCCAGATCTCGTCGGCCTGACGAGTCTGCGACTGGATCGAGTCGAGGCACCGGGCGAACGCAACGGGATCCTCGTTGTAGAAGGCGGCAATGACGGCCACGCGGCAGTCGGTCGGCGCCTCGGCCAACTGCGGCCGGTAGACGGCCGAGCCGATCAACTTCAGCGCAAGGAACCCGAGCGCAGCGAATCCGTAGATGCTGCCGGTGCCGCCACTCAGCAGCGTGATGGCAATCACGCCCGTGAGCGCGATGGCGAACATGCCCACCGACTGCACGTTGCGCATCAGCCGGACACGGCTGTCGGCTACTCGCGCCGCCTCCTTGCTGCGCACACGGCCCAGCACGCTCGTCTGACGCTGCAGCTCGAGCGCTGTCTCGATCTGCTCGGGCGTCGCGAGGCCCTGATCGACAAGGATCTGGCCGAGCCGGCGGGGATCGCCGAGGTCCTGCTCGTAGCGGGCCAGCAGCGCATCGGTGGCGCCGACGACGCCGAGCTGCTCGAGGATCTCACCGAGCCGCCGCGCCTCGCCGGTCCATACCGGGTCCAGCGTGGTGGGATCGACGACCGGGCGAGGCGTCGCAGAGCCGGGCACCTCCTCCTGATCGTGAAGTGAGCGGGTGTCGACGGTGTCCTCGGTAGTCATGGTTCAGGTATCGGGCAGGCCTCGTCAAGACTTGAGCAGATCCTTGACACAGCATCGACACGCAGATGATCAAGGCGTTGCTGCGGCGCACACGCTCTGCGCATTCGGCGTGCGAAGGAACGCGTGAGGGGCGGGGCCCGAAGGCCCCTCCCCTCACGCAGCTCGGATTGTCGAACTGATCGGGATGATCAGCCCAGCAGCGCCGTCACGTCGACGTCGGCCGGCACCATGACAGCGTCGATCACGTGGATGACGCCATTCGATGCCTGCACGTCGACGGCCGAGATCGGCGCGCCGGCGATGGTGATGGTCGAGCCGTCGACCACGATGGTGGCGGCATCGCCGCTCGCCATCGTGACGTCACCGGCGGCCACCATGTCGGAGGTCACCTCGCTGCCCGAGATCACGTGGAACAGCAGGATGTCCTTCAGGATCTCGATGTTCTCCGGGAGGAGCAGCGCGTCGACCAGGCCGGCCGGCAGGGCGGCGAACGCCTCGTCGGTGGGGGCGAACACGGTGAAGGGGCCCTCGCCCTGCAGCGTCTCCACCAGGCCGGCAGCCGAGAGGGCGGCGGCCAGGGTGTTGAACGAGCCGGCGGCCGTGGCGACGGCGATGATGTCGCCCTCCTCGGTGGCCGGCGCAGTGGTGTCGGCGGCCGACGAAGCCGGTGCTGCCGTGGTGTCGGCCGACTCGCCGTCCTCGCCGCAGGCGGCGAAGAGGAGCGAGCCTGCGGCGAGCAGGGCAACGATGGGGGTGTGCTTGCGCATTGGGGGTTCTCCTTGAATCGGCCCGCACGACGCAGGCCGAGATTGTTCACGAGTGCCCAGGGGGGTCTGGGCGTGGCGCAGTGTAGGGACCACCCGCGAGAACCGGACGATATTTACTGATAAATGTTCCCGATCGGCGCGATCAGCCTCAGCGGCCGAGGGCCACGAGCACCAGTGCCACGCCGGCGCACAGGATGCCCGTTGTCTGCACGCGCGTCACCCGCTCCCTGTCGAAGCGCATCGCCAGGATGATGGTGCTGGCCGGGTACAGCGACGACGTCACGGCCACCAGCGACAGCATCCCCTCGCGCGTCGCCGCCACGAACAAGATGTTCGCCGACATGTCAAACAGGCCCGCCAACAGCGCCCACTTCGGGATTCGGCGCAGCAGGCCGACACCAGGCTCACCGCCGAACCCGAGGCCCGCATCCGCACCGCGACCGATGCCCCGGCCCACCAGCAGGAAGCCCGCCAGCGAGATCGACATGACCCGCATCGCCAGCAGCGGCCACATCCCCGAGTCGTCGGCGGCGCGGTCGAGTGCCGCCAGCGACGTGCCGATGCTGGCGCCGCTCACCACCGCCAGCACGATGATGCGACTGGGCGTCGCCGATGAGTTCGACCCGGCCGAGCCCGTCACCAGCGTGATCGCCGCCAGCGCGACGAGGATGCCAACCACCGCCAGCGCGCCCGGGCGCTCGCCCAGCGCCACGCCCACCGCCAGCGGCACGACCGCCGACACCACCGCCGTGATCGGCGCCACCACCGACATCGACCCGTTGGCGAGGCAGTAGTACAGCAGCGCGATCCCAACGAAGCCGCCCACCCCGGCCAGCAGACCCCACGCCCACGAACTCGCCCCAGCGAGCGGATCGCCCAGCACCAGCAGCGCCAGCGCCAGCGGCAGCAGGCTGAGCACCTGGCCGGCGAACGTGACCGCGGTCGGCGACATGCGCCGCGTCGCCCGCCCGCCGCAGAAGTCGCCGAACCCCCACACCACGGCGGCACCGGCAGCGAGCACGATCTCCATGGCGCCCGAACCTAGCGAGTCGACAGGTGCAACGGCCGATGCACGTCACAACCGTCAGCACGCCACGACGGCACTGCTCGGCGGCACATACCCTCACTGACATGACGCAGTCGCCCCAGCGAGTCGCTCGACCTGTGGCGTGCCCCGATCCGGTTGGGCGGGCCGTGATGCGCCAGCAGTGGCTCGACCTCGCCTACGTGCACTGGCGCTACGACCCCGCCGCAGTGCAGATGCTGCTGCCAGAGGGCCTCACCGTCGACACCTTCGACGGCAGCGCGTGGGTGGGACTGATCCCCTTCTCGATGCGCGGCATCGGGCTCGGCCGCGGCCCGGCAATGCCATACCTGGGCTCGTTCGCCGAGGTGAACGTCCGCACCTACGTGATCGCCAACGGGCGGCCCGGCGTGTGGTTCTTCTCGCTCGACGTCGACCGCCTGCTACCGGCGCTCGTCGCCCGCGCCACGTACCGACTGCCGTACTGCTGGGGACGCACGCTGCACGTCCGCGACGGTGACACGCTCACCACCGTGGTGCGCAGGCGGTGGCCCGAGCGCATCGCCGACTCGCTGCTCACCGTGCGGATGGGCGACCCGATCGCGCCCGCAGACGTCGACGAGCTCGATGTCTTCCTCACGGCACGGTGGGGCCTCTACTCCGCCAGTCGCCGCGGCGTCCGCTATGCGCCCGTCGAC
>JBJTRF010000003.1:0-3150 GCA_046076025.1 Ilumatobacteraceae bacterium | reverse complement strand
CGCTGGTGAAGGACGGCCGCATCAGGTCGGCGGAGGTGCTGGCGGCGCTGTGGGACCTGGTGTGGTCGGGCGAGGTGACGAACGACTCGCTGGCGCCGCTGCGGTCGTATCTCGCCGGTGGCGGCCGGCCATCGCGCCCGGCGCGGGCGCGTCCGCGTCCGGGCCGGCTGACGCGCATCGGCCCGCCGGCGGGCGCCGGACGCTGGAGCCTGGTGTCGTCGCTCGTCGAGCCGGCTCGCTCGTCGGCAACCGCCACCGCGCACGCCGTGGCACTGGCGCTGCTCGAGCGCCACGGGGTGGTGACGCGCGAGGCCGTCGCTGCCGAGGGCGTCGTGGGCGGCTACGCGACTCTGTACCGGGTGCTGACGCTGCTGGAGGAGCGCGGCCGCTGTCGGCGGGGGTACTTCGTCGCCGGGCTCGGTGCCGCGCAGTTCGCGCTGCCCGGCGCCGTCGATCGGCTGCGCGCCGCACTGCCGACGGCCGACGCCCGTCAGCCGGCGGTGCTGGCGGCGACCGATCCCGCACAGCCCTTCGGCGCGGCGCTCGAGTGGCCCGCCACCGCCGGCCGGCCCGCTCGCTCGGCCAACGCCGTGGTGGTGCTGGCCGATGGCGAGCCGCTGGTGTGGTTCGACCACGGCTCGCACCACGTCGTCACGTTCGAGGGTGCCCGCCGCGACGGCCGGTGGGCCGAGGCGCTGGCAGCGCTGGTGAAGGACGGCCGCATCAGGTCGGCGGAGGTGCGCAAGCTCGACGGGGAGGTGGTCGAGCGCTCGGGAGCGTGGGCCGACGCCCTTCGAGCCGCCGGCTTCGAGGAGGGCTACCGGGGCTGGGTGCGGCGCAGCTGAGGGTGCGCCCAGTCGCCGGCGAGGGGACCGGCCCGCCCGCTATCCCTTGCGGTGCACCACGCGCAGGCCGGCCCAGGCGAGGTCGGCGATCTGCTGGCCGAGCAGTTCGGGATCGAAGGCCGTTCCCTTCTCGACGAGGTGGCGGCTGACGCCCTCGGCGAGGCCGACGAGGCCGTGGGCGAGCGTGCGCTGGTGGTCGGCGTCGATGTCGGCGGCGATCAGCGGGGCGATGGCCTTGGCCGCCTCGGCGGTGATGCGGTGGATGATGGCGGTGGACTCGTCGTCGTGGTTGGCGCGCGACCCAAACAGCAGCAGGAATGCGTCGTGGTCGTCGGCCACCCAGCGGAAGTAGGCCGTGAAGCCGCGCTCGGTCTGCTCCTTGCCGTTGGCTGCGCCCGCCACAGCCGCGTCGATGGCTGCCCGCAGTCGGCTGCCGGCCTCGTCGAGCAGCGCCCGGTACAGCTGCTGCTTGCTGTCGAAGTGCTGGTAGAGCACCGGCTTGGTGACGCCGATGGCGTCGGCGACGTCGTTCATCGACGTCGAGTGGAACCCGCGCTGCGCGAAGACCTGCACGGCCACGTCGAGAATCTGCTCGCGCCGGGCCGAGGCGGTGAGGCGAACGCTCATATCGTCAGCGAGGCTAACCGGCTTGTCGCGGCGGTCACAGGCCGCGCTCGCGGTCGTCGCGCTCGGCGGCCTTGATGGCGTAGCCGAGCACGATCGACGGGGCGAGCAGCACCGAGCCGGCCACCAGCGATGCGATGACGATGGCCGACACCGTCGCCGTGAACGAGATGGCGAAGCCGATGACGAATGTCGCGAGCGCGAGTGCGAAGAACAGGTAGCCGATCCGGTTGGCGAGCAGCGTGTAGCGGGCGACGACGGCACGCTTCGCGCGGACCGGGTCGATGGGTGCGTTCGGCGTGGTCACAGGCCGGGCGGCAGGAGCCGGTTGAGGTTCTCGTAGAAGAAGTAGAGGCCGAGCAGCACCGGCACGGCACCAGATGCGCCGACGACCCAGAGCCTGCGGACGCGCCTCCCGAACATCCACGCCGCAAGTCCGAGGGCAGCGGTCAGCGTGCCCCACGCGCCGACATGGGGAATGGCGGCGCGGTCGTCGAACCAGCCGGCCGAGAAGGCGTCGCTGCGCGCCGCCTGACCGGACGGCTGTGGCAGGCCGGTCGACGGGTCGGTGGTCGGGGTGCCGTCGGCCGGATCGTCGACGCCGAGCGGGTCTTCGGTGATCTCGCCGTCGCGCTGGAACACCTCGGCGGGCGGCAGTTCGTCGGGAGCCGCGTAGATGCGGTCGCTCTCGTCCTGCAGGATCTCGGCCTTCACGATGAGCCGCTGCCGTGCGGTGTACGCGGGCGTGCAGGTGACGAGGGTCAGCGTCGCCTTTGTCCAGTCGGTGGTCGGCACGACCGACTCGTAGTCGGAGGGCGACACGACGAAGCTGCTCGTGACCTGCCAGACGTGGCGCCCGAGACTGGTCTCGGTGATGATCGCGTCGCCCTCGACGAGCTTGTCGAGGTCGAAGAACGGCTGCCCGTAGGTGGTGCGGTGCCCGGCGATCGAAGCGTTGCCGAGCTGGCCGGGCATCGGCGTCTCGCGGAAGTGGCCGGGGCCGAGCTTGAGGTCGCTGTACTTGACGCCCTGCACGAACACCCAGTCGACGTCGATCGAGGGGATGATGATCTTGCCGAGCGGCGTGCCGCTCTTGACGAGTGGGGCGAGCGGTGCCTGGGGCAGGTCGTCGAACTGGTCGTCGGGAGACGGCGTGGCGGCATCGGTGGTGGGCGGGGCGGAGGTGGCAACGGTGGTGTCGGGCGCCGACGTCGACGGCGCTGGCGGCACCGTGATCTGGTCGAGGGCGATCTCGAGCTCGCGCTCGAGGTCGGCCTGGGCGCGGGCGGTGGCGATGCCGGTGCCCCACAGTTGGTAGCCGACGAAGCCGAACAGCAGCAGGCCGAGCGTGATGAGGGTGCGGCCCGTGCCGCCGACGAACCACCGCCAGTCGTGGGGCTGGGGAGGGCGCTCGAAGTACGGCACTCGGCGGCGGCGACTCACGGCGCCGGACGATATCTGAGCGTGCCCGCCGGACGGCGTCGCCTGCCGGCGTGTCGGACGGGGCCTGGCAACTAGCGTGTCGTCTCGTGGAAGCGGTCGTCCGTCTCTCCGACGTGGTGGCCGTTGCGGGCCAGTTTCCCGTGCTGGCCGGTGCGTCGCTCGTCGTCGAGCGGGGCGAGATCGTGCTGCTGCGCGGTCCGAACGGGGCGGGGAAGACCTCGCTGCTGCGCCTGTGCGC
>JBJTRF010000002.1:0-12027 GCA_046076025.1 Ilumatobacteraceae bacterium | reverse complement strand
GCTCCTCAGCAGACGCCAGCAGCCTGGCCAGCCACGCCGTGCTGCCGGACCGCCACTGACGACGGGCGTCCTCCAGCACGTCCGCTGCCATCGACGCGTCGCCGGCGAGGCAGCGGGCCGTCAGCAGGCTCGTCGCCGTGTCGAGATCATCGCCGGCCAACTGCAGCAGCGACTGCGGCGTGTGCACGGCCTGGCCCAGCTTGAGGCCGCCGTCCCAGAACGGATACCAGAGCCGCTCGGCGATGTCGCGCACCGCTCGACCGGCCGCGCCCTCGCGGTGTAGCAGCACGACGTCGATGTCGCTGCCCGGCGCCAGCACTCCGCGGCCGTAGCCGCCGGTGGCGAGCAGCGCCCACCCGTCGGACAGGGCATCAGCAAGGCTCTCGAACCACGAGTCGGCCTGCTGGGCGAGCCGGCGAGCCAGCGGCCGTCCCGACATGTCGGGATCGCCCACCAGCTGTGCGCGCACGCGCCGGATGGTCGCCGCATCGACCGCCGTCATCGCCGTCCACCGGCGACGCAGCGACGCGTCGTCGCCAGGTCACGGTGCGGCATGGCAGTCCACCGCGCAACGACGGGCGTGCATCAGATGGCGGTGGGCCCGGTCTCTCCGGTGCGGATGCGCACGAGCGTGTCGACCGGCGTGACCCAGATCTTGCCGTCGCCGATCTTGCCGCTGCGTGCCGCCTCGGACAGCACGTCGACCACGGCATCGACGCGGCCGTCGTCGGTGACCACCTCGATCTTCACCTTGGGGACGAAGTCGATCTGGTACTCGGCGCCGCGGTAGGTCTCGGTGTGGCCGCCCTGCCGGCCGAAGCCGCGCACTTCGGTGATGGTCATCCCCTCGACGCCGGCAGAGCGGAGGGCCGACTTCACGTCGTCGAGCTTGAAGGGCTTGATGATGGCGGTGATCAGCTTCATGTCGTCTCGTTTCTCGTGTGGTAGGTCAGCGCAGTCCGCCGGAGTGGTACGCGGTCTCGCCGTGCAGGGCGAGGTCGAGGCCGGTTGCCTCGTCGTCGACATCGACGCGCACGCCGATCGTCGCCTTCAGCACCCGCATGATCGCGTAGGTCAGCACGAACGACCACACGATGGCTGCGAGGTTGGCGAGTGCCTGCTCGGCGAGCAGGCCGGCGCCCCCGCCGAAGAAGATGCCCTCCTCGAACTCTGCGCCGAAGAACGACGGGTCGGCGAAGAACCCGATCAGCAGCGATCCGACGAGGCCGCCGACGAAGTGCACCCCGACCACGTCCAAGGCGTCGTCGTAGCCCAGCCGGCTCTTCAGCTTCACCGCATAGCAGCACACCACGCCGGCGATGAGGCCGATCCAGATCGGGCTCGCCCCGGCAACGAAGCCTGCGCCCGGCGTGATCGCCACGAGGCCCGCCACGATGCCGGACGCCGCGCCCAGGTTGGTGGGATGGCCGTCGCGTCGCCACTCGACGATGACCCACGCAAGGCCGCCCGCTGCTGCGGCGAGGAACGTGTTCATGAACGCCTGCGCCGCTGTGCCCGTGGCGCCGAGCGCCGAGCCGGCATTGAAGCCGAACCACCCGAACCACAGGATGCCGGTGCCGATCATCACCAGCGGCATGCTGTGCGGCGGGTGCCCTTCCTGCGGCCAACCCTTCCTCCTGCCGAGCACCAGCACCGCAGCGAGTGCGGCGATGCCGGCGTTCACGTGGATCGCCGTGCCGCCCGCGAAGTCGAGCGATCCGCGCTGGCCGAGCCACCCGCCGTACACCCACTTGAACACCGGCACGTACACCAGCAGCGACCACAGCGGCACGAAGACCGCCCACGCCGAGAACTTCATGCGATCGGCAACGGCGCCGCTGATGAGGGCCGGCGTGATCGCCGCGAACATGCCGAGGAACGCGATGGTTGCCATCGAGACGCCGCCGTCGTCGATGCCGACTCCGTCGAGCATCCACGCATCCAGGTTGCCGATGACCGAGTTCTCGAACGGCACCTGCGACAGCGAGTAGCCGACCAGCACCCACAGGATGGGAACGACCAGCACGCAGTAGAAGTTCATCATCAGCATGTTCAGCACGTTGCGCGTGCGGTCCATGCCGCCGTAGAAGAAGGCGAGTCCGGGTGTCATGAACAGCACGAGCGCTGCCGACACCAGGATCCACGCGACGTTGCCTGTGGTGGATGGGTCCATGTCCGTCCTCGGGTTTGCGTGTTACGGTGGCAGAACCATGACGCACGCCTGTTTCGGGCATGTTTCGGGATGCCGACCGCACGGTGAACACCCTGTGCGGCAGCCGTGTCGTGCCCCAGCGCCACGCCGGCGTCCCGGGGGCAGGGCGTCCCCGAGCGGCGGCGTAAGGTGCACCACATGACCGACACGCTGCAGACACCCGCGCAGGCCGGCCGCTGGACCGCCCAGTGGAAGGAGCTCTACGCCGAGGTCATCACCACGGGACTGTGCACGGGCTGCGCCGGATGCGTCGTCACCTGCCCGCACGACGTCATCGGCTACGAGCACGTCGAGGGCAAGTACAAGCCGTTCCACCTCGAGGAGGAACTGGGCCTCGACAACTGCGTGCACGGCGAGAAGGGCTGCACCACGTGCACCCGCGCCTGCCCCCGATTCCGGGCGTGGGAGCCCAGCGCCGATATGCACCTGTTCGGCCGCATGCGCCAGCCCGACGAGATGGCCGGCATCTGGCGGCAGCTGCTGCTCACCCGAGCCACCGACGCCGACCAGCACCAGCGCGGCCAGGACGGCGGCTTCGTCTCGGCAATGCTGGTCTGGCTGCTCGACAACGACTACGTCGATGCCGCCCTCGTGAGCGGCGTCGAGGACGACGACGCATGGAAGGCCAAGCCGGTGCTCGCCCGCACCCGCGACGAGGTGCTCGCCACCGCCGGCAGCCGCTACACCTACTGCGCGAATCCGCTGGCGCTGCGCGACGCCAAGGAGCAGGGCCTCAACCGCCTGGCCCTCGTCGGCATGGGCTGCCAGACCAGCTCGCCGCCCATCATGTGGGACCGCAAGGCCGGCAAGGTGAGCAAGCCGTTCCTCTTCAACATCGGCCTGCTGTGCAGCAAGACCTTCGACGACGCCATCTTCCCCGAGCTCTTCGAGGCCAAGTACGGCTTGAAGAAGCAGGACATGGTGAAGATGAACATCAAGGGCGTGTTCCAGATCTGGATGCGCGACGGCTCGTATCACGAGATCGACCTGAAGGAATGCCACCAGTGGACGCGAGAGGGCTGCAAGCACTGCCCCGACTTCGCTGCCGAGCACGCCGACATTTCCACCGGCGGCATCGGCAAGGACAACGACTGGACCCTCACCATCGTGCGCACCGAGCTGGGCGAGGAGGTCATCAGCCGGATGATCAGGGACGGCGCCATCGAGGCGCGCTCCGCCCAAGAGGACGAGGTGGCGATGAAGCTGCTGCGAACGCTCAGCATCGTCAGCCGCCGTCGCTGGCCGGAGTGGGCCGACCGGGCACCCACCGTCGGCGTGCCCCCGCCGAAGAAGAAGGCCGACGGCCCGGCCCCCGCTGCGCACTGACCGCGCCGATGAGCACGACCAGCCAGCCCGGCGACCAGGGCGACGCGGGCTCGCCCGGTATCGCCGAGCAGATCGTCCGCACCAGCGGTGCCCGTCTCGACTTCGCGACGACGATGAGCTACGGCGACTACCTGCACCTCGACGAGGTGCTCGGCGCGCAGCACCTCCGGTCGGGCGCCCACGACGAGCTGCTGTTCATCATCCAGCACCAGACCAGCGAGCTGTGGATGAAGCTGATGCTGCACGAGCTGCGCGGCGCCATCGACCACGTCGCCTCCGACAGCCTCGCTCCGGCGTTCAAGATGCTCAGCAGGGTCAGCCGCATCATGGAGCAGCTGGTGCACGCATGGGACGTGCTCGCGACGATGACGCCGCCCGAGTACACGGCCATCCGCCCGGTGCTCGGCAGCAGCAGCGGCTTCCAGAGCCACCAGTACCGGTGCATCGAGTTCTCGTGCGGCAACAAGAACCCGGCGATGATCGAGCCGCACCGCCACCATCCCGACCGGCTTGCGGCGGTGCAGGCCGCGTTCGAGGCGCCGTCGCTGTACGACGAGTCGCTGCGGCTGCTGGCGCGCAGGGGCATCGCCGTGCCCCCCGAGGTGCTCGGGCGCGATGTCACCTCGCCCCACTCGGCGCACCCCGGCGTGGAGGCCGCCTGGCTCGACGTCTACCGCGACCCCGATGCCAACTGGGACCTCTACCAGCTCGGCGAGGAACTGGTCGACCTCGAGGACGCGTTCCGGCTGTGGCGCTTCCGCCACCTCACCACAGTGCAGCGGATCATCGGCGTGAAGACGGGCACCGGGGGCACCTCCGGCGTCGACTACCTGCGATCGATGCTCGACATCGTCCTCTTCCCCGAACTGTGGTCGATACGCACCGCGCTGTGAGGCGACGGCGGCGACGATAGGTTCGCCGGTGCGATGCCCCGCACCAAGAAGACTCCCCCGCCCTCCACGCTCGTGCTGCTCGTGCGCCACGGGCAGACCCCCACCACCGGCAAGGTGCTGCCCGGCCGCGCCCCCGGCCTGCACCTCGCCGACGCAGGCCGCGAGCAGGCTCAGCGCGCTGCCGAGCGCATTGCCGAACTGCCCCGCGTCGACGCGCTGTACGCATCGCCGCTCGAGCGGGCACGCGAGACCGCCGCGCCCATCGCCGCGGCCCGGAAGATCCGCGTGCAGGTCGAGCGCGGCCTGCTCGAGTGCGACTTCGGCGACTGGACCGGCCGCGAACTGGCCGCCCTCTACAAGCTGCCCGAGTGGCAGACCGTCCAGCGGGCGCCCAGCACGTTCACCTTCCCGGGTGGCGAGAGCTTCACCGCGATGCAGACCCGCATGGTGGCAGCCGTCGACCGCATCCGCGCACGGCACGCCGGCGGCGTGGTGGTGTGCGTCTCGCACGCAGACCCCATCAAGGCACTCGTCGCCCACGCCCTCGGCACGCACATCGACCTGTTCCAGCGCATCGTCATCAGCACGTGCAGCATCACCGCCATCGCCTACGGCACCGGCACCCCGGTGGTGCTCACCGTCAACTCCACCGGCGGCTCGCTCGCCGAGCTGCGTCCGTCATGAGCGTGTGGTTCGACTTCGACGAAGTCGATGCCTTCACGGTAGGCACCGTGGGCCGGCCCGGCGAGCGCACCTTCTTCCTGCAGGTGCGCCGCGGCAGCACCACCGTGACGGTGAAGTGCGAGAAGCAGCAGGCGGCTGCCATCGCCCAGTACCTGCGCCGGGTCCTGAGCGACCTCCCCGAGCCGACGGCCCGCCCGGTCGACGGGGCGATGGAGCTCGCCGATCCGGTCGAGGCGGCGTTCGTGCTCGGGCCCGTCGGCCTCGGCTACGACCGCGGCACCGACATGGTGCTCGTGCAGCTCGACGAGGTGCCCGCCATCGACGAGGACGGCGAGCCCGTCGAGGACGACGACGAGCGCAGCCACCTGCGCCTCTTCGTCACTCGCACCCAGGCCGTGGCGTTCTGCTCGCGGGCCGACGACCTCGTGTCGTCGGGGCGGCCGGCATGCCGCTGGTGCCAGGGCCCCATCGACCCGGACGGCCATGCATGCCCGCGGATGAACTGAGCATCCTCGACCTGCTGGGCACCGCCGAGCTCGACATCGAGGGCAGGATGCCCTGGAGCAGCAACGCCACGTTCCTCGCCCGGCTCGTGGTCGACGGCGAGGCCCGCGGCCAGGTCATCTACAAGCCCGTCCGCGGCGAGCGGCCGCTGTGGGACTTCGAGCCGGGACTGCACCGACGTGAGGCCGCCGCCTACCGGCTGAGTGCCGCCATGGGCCTCGGCATCATCCCGCCCACCGTGCTGCGCGACGGACCGCTCGGCGAGGGCAGCGCACAGTGGTTCGTCGACGCCGACCACTCGCAGCACTACTTCACGATCTTCGAGTCGCGCGACGACGTGCACGACCAGTTGCGCGCGATCGCGGCCTTCGACATCGTCGCCAACAACACCGATCGCAAGAGCGGCCACGTGCTCATCGACGGCGAGGGACGAGTGTGGGGCATCGACAACGGCCTGTGCTTCGCCGAGGAGTTCAAGCTCCGCACCGTGGTGTGGGAGTTCGGCGGCGAGCCGCTGCCCGAGTCGCTGCGCGCCGCTGTCGAGGCCGTTGCTCTCGCAGTGCCCGACGAGGTTGCCGAGCTGCTGGCCGACGACGAGGTCGCCGCCCTCGCCGAGCGCGCCCGGCTGCTCGCCGACGGCGGCACGTTCCCGGTCGATCCGAGCGGACGCCGCTATCCGTGGCCGCTGGTGTGACGGGGAGCCGGTGATGCACGACGCCAATCACCCGGGCGAGCACGGGGATGAGCACGAAGATGAACGCAGATCCGAGCACGCGCTCGACGAACTGGTGCACCGCGTCGATCTCGACGGGCTGGTGCGCCTCGTCGACTCGCTCTGTGCGCAGCGCGACTGGGCGGGCGTGCTGGCGGCGCGCGACGCGTGCCGTGCGGCAGTGCGCACCGGTCGCCAGCTGTGGCCGGTGGCCACGCTCGCCGAGTACCGCCTCGCGCTGTGGGCACCCGCCGAGTGGTCGGCGACCGTGCTCGACGACGAGAGCGGGCGGTTCGCCATCGGCCCGCTCAGCGAGGTGGCGGCGCAGGGCCACGAACTCGCAGAGCTGATGCCCCACGTGCACGCACCCCACCGGCTCGGCCTCATCGCCCACGAGCGGGCGCTCCGCGGCGAGGCCGTGCCGCCCGGGACGCCGAATCCGCTCGACATCCCCTTCGAGGCGCAGGACTGGGAACCCGCATACTCGCTCGCCGAGTACTCCAACGCCGGGCTCACCGATCCGCCGCCGAACGCGCCGAGCCTCGCCGGCGCCGGCATCGAGGCATGGCCGCGCGGCGAGCCGGTCGACGACGAACTGGTCGAAGCAGCGGTCCGCCAGCTGCTCGACACGTGGACGGCGGCATCGAACGGCCGCGTCGAGTCGAGCTGCGTCGAGGGAACCGCCGCCGAGGCCATCGGGGCGCTCGGCGTGCCGTCGGGCCGCCGTGTCGCGCTCGGGCACGACGAGGCGCTGCGGTGGCTCGCATGGGCGGGCTCCACGGGCGGGGCACATGGCCGACGCCGTGGCGCCGCCACCGGGCGATTCGGGACGTGGTGGCTGCTGGCAGCCCTCGGCGACCTGCTCGACGAGTGGCCGCCCGATCCCAACGAGCTCGGCGCCTTTGCCCGACGCCTGCGCTGGTGGTGGTGGGACGCGGCCGAGCCGTCGCTCGGGTGGTCGCTGCAGATCGCCGTCGAGGATCCCGACGAGCAACTTGCCTGGGCGATCAGCGCCCGCGACGCGCGCTAGCGCATCGAGGACGTGCTCAGCTGCGCGAGCCGAGGGCGTCGATCAGCTTCGGGATGATCTTGTCGGCATCGCCGACGATGCCGAGGTCGGCGATCCCGAAGATGGGCGCTTCCTTGTCCTTGTTGATGGCGATGATGTTCTTCGAGCCCTTCATGCCCACCATGTGCTGCGTGGCGCCCGAGATGCCGACGGCGATGTACACGCCCGGCTTCACCACCTTGCCGGTCTGGCCGACCTGGTAGCTGTAGGGCACCCAGCCGGCGTCGACGATGGCGCGGCTGGCGCCCGGGGCGCCCTTCAGTAGCTTGGCCAGCGACTCGATGCGCTCGTACTTGGCTGCCTCGCCGAGGCCGCGGCCGCCCGACACGACGATGGCTGCCTCGTCGAGCTTCGGTCCGGTGGTCTCCTCGACGTGCACTGCCAGGACGGTGGCACCGCCGATGGTGCCGAGTGCCGGCACCGGTGCCGAGGCGATCGACGGCGCAGCGCCGCCCGACGGCTCGGCGACGAAGCTCTTCGGGCGGAACGACGCGAGATAGGGCGCCGGGCCGGTGAAGGTGGTGGTGACGAGCGAGTTGCCGCCGAAGATCGGCGTGGTGACGCTGACCGAGGCACCGTCGGCAGCGACGTCGACGTTGTTGGTGAGCACCGTGCGGTCGAGCTTCACCGACAGGCGGCTCATCACGTCGCGACCCTCGTAGTTCTGCGGGAACATGATGAGGTCGGGCGAGTCGCCGCCGTCGATGACGGCCTTCATCGCCGCCGACACCGCAACACCCGGCAGCTTGCCGGCGAGGTCGCCGGTCGCGTACACCTTGGCGGCGCCGTACTCGCCGAGCGCCGCAGCGATGCCTGCGGCATCACCGCCGACGAATGCAGTGACGGTGCCGAGCGTGCGCGCCTTGCTGAGCAGCTCGAGCGTTCCGGTGGTGGGCGCTCCCTGCGCCTGCTGTGCGAAAACCCAGATGTTCATGTCGGTGTCCCTCTCAGATGACCTTCAGGTTCTCGAGGAACGACACGATGCGCAGGTGCGCCTCGCCGTCGTCCTCCACGATCTCGCCGGCGGCGCGGGCCTCGGCCTGTGCCACCTTGGTGATGCTCTGGCCGGCGCCGGCCCAGCCGACGGGGCTGATGCCGAGGTCGCCGGCGGTGACGGTGTCGATCGGCTTGGCCTTGGCGGCCATGATGCCCTTGAAGCTCGGGTACCGCGGCTCGACGACACCGGCGGTGACGCTGATGACGGCCGGCAGCGGGCAGGTGACCTCGTCGTAGCCCGACTCGGTCTGGCGGTCGACCTTCAGGGTGCCGCCCTCGACGACGACCTTCTTGGCGAAGGTGACCGACGGCAGGCCGAGCACCTCGGCGAGCTGCTCGGGGACGGTGCCCGTGTAGCCGTCGCTCGACTCGGTGGCGCCGATCACGAGGTCGGCGCCGCCCATCTTGGCGATGGCCGCACCGAGCACCTTGGCAGTGGTGAGCGCGTCGCTGCCCTGCAGTGCCGGATCCGACACGAGCGTTCCCTTGGCGGCACCCATGGCCAGCGCCGTGCGCATGCCCGACACCTCGCCGTTGGGGGCCATCGAGACGATGCTCACCTCGCCGCCGCCCGCTGCGTCGACGAGCTGGAGGGCCATCTCGACCCCGTAGCTGTCGGACTCGTCGAGGATCAACTTGCCGTCCCGCTTGAGGGTGTTGTCGGGCCCGAGGGCACCCGGCGTGGCCGGGTCGGGAATCTGCTTGACGCACACGATCACGTTCATAGGCGACCATTGTTACCGGCCGGTCACCCCTGCGCCCAACTGTCCCCGCACCGATACCGTTGGACTCTTGAGGATCCTCCTCGTCGTCAACGCCTTCGCCTCGTCGGTCACCGCCCGCAACACGGTCGTGGTGCACCGCGCCCTCAGCAAGGGCCACGAGGTCGAGGTGGTCGAGACCAATCGCCGGGGCCATGCCACCCGCTATGCGCAGGACGCCGCCCGGCGGGGCATCGACGTGGTCGTGGCCTTCGGCGGGGACGGCACGCTCAACGAGGTCGCCACCGGCGTTGCCGGCACCGGCACGGCCCTCGCCGTCCTGCCGGGCGGCAGCACCAACGTCTTCGCCCGCACGATCGGGATGCCCAACGACCCGGTGGCCGGCGTCTACCGCATCGTCGCCGGCCTCAACCGGGGCGCCATCGAGCCGATCGGACTCGGGCGCGCCAACGGCCGTCACTTCTGCTTCCACACCGGTGTCGGCTACGACGCCGCAGTGGTGCGCGAGGTCGAGCGGCGGGCCTCGCTGAAGCGCTGGTTCGGCCACCCGCTGTTCGTCGAGGCAGCGCTGCGCACGTGGCTGGTGGGCTACGACCGGCGCCACCCCCACTTCACCGTGGCGACGGCCGACGGCCGCCCGGTCGAGGGCTATTTCACGGTGGTGCTCAACACCAACCCGTACTCGTATCTGGGCAACCGTCCGCTGGGCATGAGCGATGCCGCCACGCTCGACCGCGGACTCGTCGCCGTCACGTTCCGCACCCTCGACCTCGTCACCATCCTGCGTGCCGTCGACGGCGCGCTGCGCCACGGCACCATCGCGGCGGGCGAGCACATCGACGTGCGCACCGACCTGACGGCCGTCGACATCGAGTCGGCGTCGCCGTTCCCCTACCAGGTCGACGGTGATTACCTGGGCGAGACGACGCGGCTCGAGTTCCGGCACGTTCCCGACGCGGTCAGGCTGGTGCAGCCGCTCGAACCGTGATGGCGAGGTCGGGCACGTTGGTGCAGATGCCGTCGATGCCCCACTCGTAGAGCGCCGCCATCCGCTCGGGCTCGTCGCAGGTCCAGACATTCACCTCGACGCCGGCCGCGTGGCACCGGTCGAGCACGGCGCGGTCGACGGCGTGGTGCCACGGATGCAGCGCAGCGTGCCCCTTGCGGACGAGCGTGCGCTCGATGCCATCGGGAATGTCGACGCACAGCCACGCCGTGCGGATCGTCGGGGCGAGGGCCCGGCAGCGGTCGACGGTCTCCATGCGGAATGACGAGATCAGCCAGCGCGCATCGTCGTCACGGGCGACAAGGTGGGCGATGGTCTCGTCCGCGATCGACTCGGTGGGGTCGAAGTCGGGCTCGTCGGGGTCGTTCTTGATCTCGACGTTCACCCACATCCCCTGGCAGGCATCGAGGGCCTCGCCGAGCGTGGGCACGTGTTCCGGCAGGTCGGCGGTCGCGGTGGCGGCCACCAGTCGTCCGTCGTCGAGATGGGGGTTGTGGTGCACCACCAGTACCCCGTCGGCGGTGCGGCGGACGTCGAGTTCGACGGCGTCGGCCCCCATGGCGGCGGCACGCCGGAAGGCGGCCACGGTGTTCTCAGGCTCGGCCCGGCTGGCGCCCCGGTGGGCGATCACCGCCCGGCGGCCCGAACGGCCACCCGGACGGGGTCGTCTGTCGTCGTCAAGCATGACTTTCCGATACCCCCTTATCGGCAGGAACTATCGCAGGCACGGGTTCTATCACTTGTCATGAACCCTCCGGCTTCCTACGGTGCAGTCTGCGTGGTCACCGGCGGTGTTCCACGTGCAGATTGTCGTCTGATCCGCATTTCAGGGGTGTCTACCGTGTCGATTCCGGCTTCGAGCCTTGCCCTCGGCGCTGCCGACTATTCGTGGCGGCGTCTCGCCGTGTGCCGCGACACCGACCCCGAACTGTTCTTCCCCGTCGGCACCACCGGCCTGGCACTGCTGCAGATCGACGAGGCCAAGCGGGTCTGCGGCGAGTGCCCCGTGCAGTCCGACTGCCTGCAGTACGCCCTCGACACCAACCAGGACGCTGGCATCTGGGGCGGCACCAGCGAGGACGAGCGCCGCTCGCTGCGGCGCGACCTCAAACTGCGCCAGCGCGTCGCCGTCTGACACCGCTCGCCCGGCACCGCCTCCGGTGCCACACGGCGCAGCGTGCAGGCTGGTAGCGCGGTCACACCGGGGCCGTCACACCGGGTCCGTCACACCGGGATGGTGAGCTCCACCACGGTGCCCGTGCCGCGGGCGCGGTCGCCGAGGCCGGCTGCCCGGAAGTCGTCGGGCTCTCCGGCGCGCATCGTGATGGTGCCGTCGAGCTCGGTGGTCACGAGCGTGCGCACGATCGAGAGCCCGAGGCCGGTGGCCTTGTTGATCTCGAAGCCAGGGTCGAGCGGGCGGCCGTCGTTGAGCACGCGCACGTGCACGCGGCCCTCGTCGGTGCCGAGCACCACCACCACGTCGCCGCCCTGGCTGCCTTCGGGGAAGCCGTGGTCGACAGCGTTCTGCAGCAGTTCGGTGAGCACCACCGACAGCGGCGTGGCGATCGTGCCCGGCAGCCTGCCGCCGTCACCCTGCACCGTGAAGCGCACCGGGCGGTCGACTGACTGGAGTCCCTCCTCGGCGAGGCGCAGCAGGGGCCGCACGATCTCGAGGAAGGCCACGTCGTCGCCGGCCTCGCGTGACAGCGTCTCGTGCACCACGGCGATGGTGCGGATACGGCGTACCGACTCGTTGACCGCCGCCTTCGCCTCGGCCGACTGGAGGCGCCGGGCCTGGAGGCGCAGCAGCGACGAGATGGTCTGCAGGTTGTTCTTGACCCGGTGGTGGACTTCGCGGATCGTGGCGTCCTTCGACAGCAACAACTTGTCGCGCTTGCGGACC
>JBJTRF010000001.1:0-6965 GCA_046076025.1 Ilumatobacteraceae bacterium | reverse complement strand
GGCTTGCCATGCTGCGGTCAGTGCCGGGGTCCGACTTTGCAGCGTGGTTCGGCTCAATCGGCTCGCCAGCCCTTCCGGGCCGCGATTTCGGCCGCATTCTCCTGTCGACACAGATTCCGACGTTTGCATTCGCCTTTGCGTCTGGGATGTCCGTCGCATCAATCAGTTCGCGTCGACGCGCACGCGGGCTAGCGGCCTCGCCTCCTCGCGGATCCCACATGCTCGTGCCGGTCGGGGTTTTGAGCAGTCTGGTCATGCTCTGGGTGCTCGGCTCTATCGAACGTGATCAAGGACTATCCGACCCATTCCTGTTGGTTCGAAGCGAGGTCCCTGAGGCAGTCCTCTTCTACTTCGCGCAGCATGTAGCGCCCGTAGTTGGCTTTGCACTCGTCCTGGCTGGCCTGGTCCTGGACCAACGACCTCATCGCATCATCGGTGCTCCCCCACTTCGCGTTGTTGGCATTCTCGGCTATGGGATCTATCTCTGGCACTTTCCGGTGATCTTCAGCCAGACCGGCATCAAGTGGATCTATCAACTCGAGCCGGCCCTTCAGTTTCCGGTGGCGACAGCCGTTGGGGCTGCGACGACCGTCGGCCTCAGTCTGATCACGTGGTTTGCGATCGAACGTCCGTGGATGGCGCGCGGTAAGCGCACCGCGCGAGCGCTTGCCGACTCCCCGAGCGAAGCTTCGACGACGGCGCACTCGTCGCATTTGGTGGATGGGACGTCGAGGTGAAATCGCTTGACCAACTTTACGGGATCACCTCGTACACGGAGCATCCTGATTGCGTTTCATCCACTACCGCTGTCGTTGCAGTGTCGGTGTTCAACCTCGTGCCCTCGATTTTCGTCTGAGCTGACACCCACGTCGGGTGATCAAGAGCAACCCTGCACAGTGAACCGACGCCGACGGTTGTTGTTGCTTGCCTGAGATGGTGAACCATCTCCACAACATCCCGTGAGACAGACGGACACTTCTACTGGCTTGACATCAGCAGAGTGCACGCCAGTCGCACGGCCGTAGCGGATCGGAACGCCAAGGTTCAGGCAACGAGGGAGGGACGCTAGCCAGTTGCTCGTATCCACGCGCTGTGGCTGCGAACGTCACCGCCGCTCGGCCTGCGGAGCCACGGATACGGGTGCAGTGCCACCACGCTCACGCTCGCTGCTCGCCGCTGATAACCGGGTACCGGAGCGAACGTCGAGGCAAGGGGACTGCCCTTGAGCAATTCGACGGGATGACCGAGGAGAACTCGCAGTGACCGGTACTCTGCGAGTTCGGAGAGCGTCTCGGCGATGAACACGAGTCGCTTTCGGCTGAGTTGCAGTCGCCGCAACAGCGGCTCGTCGAAGACGAATACTGCGGGCAGGCTCGGCCATGCCACCAGCGCCGGATCGCGGTCGCCGAGCGACTCGGCTGTCAGCCACACCTGCTCCGGCGTCGCCGTCACCTCCGGTTCGCGTGGCCCGGCAAGGTCGGGACCGCTGCGCAGCACGCTGTCGTCGAGCGCCGATCCCGCCGCCGCCACGGGCCAGGCCTGGATCGGGCATCGATCGGCGAGCGTGCAGTGTCCGCACCACGCCGCCGCTCGTCGCTCGACCTGCCAGCGGGAGAACCCGTACGCCTCGGATGTCATCGCCCCGACGGACCACTGCCAGCCGTAGCGATTCGCCGCTCGCGAGCCGTCGAGCAGGTGGCGGAAGAGCCACTCCTCGCCCTCCCGCCAGTCGTGGCCGGCACGCACCGACCAGTGCGAGGCGATCCACATCCGAGTCTGGTTCACCAGCCAGCCCGTCTGTTCCAGCTCGGCACGCACTTCGCGCATGCAGGTCATCTCGTCCGGCATCGGATGAGGCCAGCGCAGCTCGGCAACTGCCGGCTCGCGTCGCAGCGGAGCTGCATTGCTGGTGCCGACGCGCGCGTAGAGATGACGGGTGTATTCCTGCCACCACAGCTCGTCGACGAACTTGCGCCGGTCAGCCGATGGCGCATCCAATACCGCACTGACCACCTCGCCGAGCGTCAGCAAACCGTGTCGGATGTACGGCGACAGCACTGATGCACCTCGTGCCGAAGAGGGATACACCTGACTGCGCCGCTTGGCGTAGCCCGTGATGTCGAGCGTCGCCAGCGCTGCGTCTGCGGCCGCCTGCCCTCCTCGCCGGGCGGGCTGCGAGTCGACACCAGCGTCGCAGACGAGGTGCCCGAGGTGCCGATCGACCCAGCCGGTGATGTCGCCGTTCGGAGTGGGCAGATGGGTCATGCAGGTCATCTTGGCCTGAATCTCAGGTGGACACGTGAGACCGCTCTCTCCGGCACCTCCACCCCTGCCAGCTCGACGAGGTCCCAGCGCGAATCGAGCACGGCACGGTGCTGGACCGCCGCTCGAACAACCATGGGCCCACTGCCTGAACCGGCCACCCGTTAGCCTCTCCATCAGGACGTTGCGCCGAGCGGCACCGGGTTTCGCGCCGCCTTTCGGTCCATCCCCGCCGGGTTAGCTCAGATGGCAGAGCAACCGCCTTGTAAGCGGTAGGTCAAGGGTTCGATCCCCTTACCCGGCTCAGCACGCTCGAGTCGACGAGCCACCCGTCAGCTGACTCGACCGAGCAGCTCGCGGCGCAGCGCCGACAGCTTGGGAGAGGGCTGCGATGCGGCCCACGGATCCGCCTGCAGCGCCCGCTCGTATCGCTCCCACTCATCGCGCACGCCTGCGAGATCACCGGCACCTGCATGCGCACGCATTCGCATCGCCACGAGTTCCTCGTGACCGCTCAGAACGAGGAGGCCCTTGCCCGTGGCCCAGAAGACGCCTTCGACGTCGCCGAGGGCGAGGTGGTGCTGCGCAAGCCGGGTCGCCGCGCCAACCACCATCAGCACATGCGCCGACGCATGCCCCTCGGCGTCGCACCAGAGGTAGTTCGAACCCGCGAAGGGCATCCCGGTGACCACCTCGAGCCCAGGAGCGAGCACCTCGACTGCATCCTGATGAGGAAGGCCCTCGGCATACCGCACCCGAGCCTCCAGCAACTCTGCGTCGCTCACCACACGCTCGTGCAGCGGCAACGAATCGGTCAGGGTTCGAGGGATCCACTCATCGCCAGCTGCCGGCATCGATGCCCGCGCCAGCGCCCGCCGCGCCTCGCTCACGACGTTGGCAAAGGTTGCATCGCGCACGTCGAGGTCCCACAGTGCCGCTCGTGCGGCGCCACGAGTAGGACGGCGGCGGTGCAGCGCCAGCCACACCACGAGTTCAAGTGCCTTCGATCGATCGAACTGCACCTGCGTGCCGTCCGCAGCGACCACCTCGACGGCTCCGAGCGTCCTCACCAGAAGCGCCCAATTCGGCTCGACAAACGGGACAGCTGCACCTCGACTGGTGGAGCGCCCCGCGTCAATCGGCACCACCTGGCCTGCGATGTCGAACTGCGTGGATTCCGACTTCAGCACGTCCCGCACCTCGACGAGCGCGGCCGGCGGCACTATCGCCGGTCGAATGCGCAGCCCGCATGGCTCGAGCACATGGATGTCGGCGCTTCCCGCCTCTTCCCTGAGCGCCCACTGCTCAGTGGCGGTCGATGAAATGCGAGTCGACACGGGGCGCGCGCCGGCCGCCAGCCGATGGGGCGATCCGGCATTCTCGAACGCGGGGAACACGAGCGCACCGATGCCTCGACCGGGAGTGATGAGCTGCCGAAGCACCGCCGTGTCGCCTGGATCAAGCCCGGGCGCAACCACCACGACCGGCTCGAACGACTCTCCACCTCGCGTGGACACCCGACGGTCGAAGGTGGTGGCGCCACCAATCGAGGTCACCGTGTCGCCGAGCAGGACCGCAGCGAGATCGATCGCCTCATCGATGCTCGCCACCGACATCTCTCCCTGCGATGCGCCGCCATCACCTATGCCGAGCACAGTGAGAACCCGAGCCGCATCGAGGAAAGGCGACATGGCCAGCGTGGCGCTCATGGTTGCTGCCAGCTGCTCGCGTCGACGAGACACAACCTCTAGGACGCCAACCGCCTCGAGGTCGATGAAGCACTCGCCGTCGTCAGCGGAGCCGAGATGCAACATGGCCGGACACGGCGGCGCATCAGTGCGCGAATGCGAGGAGAGCTCCTCGAGCGTCACGGATGCCGGCAGCGACCACCATCCGTCGCCGCTCGACCGCCATGGAAGAGGCGCCGACGACTGCACGCTCGGCAGCACACGAATGTCGCCCAGGCGGCCAACGACAGCGACTGTCATCATCGCTCCGCATGCGGCAAGCGACTCGCTGACTGCTCGTAGCGCTACGTCGAGCCGAACCATCTGCTCGTCGCGTGCGAGCCTGCGCAGCATCAGCTCGGTTCGCATCTGTGCAAGCGAGGGAAGATCAGGCCGTGAGCCAAGTGGCGCAGCGCGTAGCCGGCGGCGGCGGGCTGAATCGAGCAGCGCCACGGCACCTGCCGCGAACATGACGGCACTCACCACTTCGCGTGTCGTCGGTAACCCCATGGTCGACGGTGAGATCTCGCTCGACCGCGCGATATCGCTCGACGACGCCACCGGTCGCTCGATTCGGCCTTCGTGGTCGTGGTCGCGCATCGATGCCGCCGGTGGTCGCTGGCGCAACGGGCGTGCTGCGATGTGATATCGCTCGCCAGCTGGCGACTGCGTGCTGGCGTCGTGCAAGGTCGAAGTCGACGGAGTCGACTCCGCCGCTGCAGCGGTGGGTCGAGCCGCAACAGCCGACGACGGGTCGACCCCAGCCGATGCGGCGCTGATGGTGACGCCGGCCAACACCGCAAGGCGAACCAGAGCCCGCAACCGGCCCGTCGGTCCCGGCGGCAGCTCGGGAAGCGGCACCGCGCCGGCCAGGCGACGCCAGCGCAGTACTGCCCAGCACTCGGCCACGGCACTGAGCGAGAACCATGCCCACAGTCCGAGGAACACGGCGGTGCCCGATGCCACGACCACGTCCTCGCCGACACGGCGGGTGGACAGCAACTGTCGCCACATCGCGGCCGAGGGCAGGCGAACTGCCGACAGGCCGAACACCAGCACCGGCACCAGCGCCAGCAGCGAGAGCACGAGCACCGCCGCGACCACACGCGCAATGCCGTGCCGAATCCGCGCCGGACGGCTTCGGGACTTGGACGTGACCGTCGTGGGAGTGACGTGCCCGAATCGTGGCATGCGGGTCATCCTGAGTACACCACCGTTGCCGTGCCGACACCCTGCACTGTCACCGTCTCCCATCCGCAGAGCACCAGGAAGACCGAACGACGTCGTTCGGTGATCGTCACGGTGACCGAGTCGAGGTCCACCTCGACGGCTATGTCGCCGACGCCGATCCCGCTGCGCACTGCATGGTCGATCGCCGCCTGGCGCGCGGTGTCGGGCTGGAAGTCGCGCACCGGGGTCGTCGATGACACCGCTGCCCGCGCAGCACCCTCGGCGATGTTCGATGCGTGCCGTCGGGCAGCCATCACTCGCCCCCCGTCGACGATGAGTCCAGCGCCGGCCAGCACGACAACGACCAGCAGCATCAGCGACACCAGCAAATCGCCGCGGTCAGGGCTGGCAAGGCTGCGCCGCCTGCCTCGCTTCATCGCTTGTACCTGTCGATCGGCTGGGTGTCGCTCATCACCACGAGCCGAATGCCCGGCGACCACAGGCCCGACAGTGACGCATTGGCCACCGAACACGACACCGTCACGGTGACGGATCCTCCCTGCCACGTGCCAATGGCGGATGGCTGCCAGTTCATCGACACACGAGGACCGCCGTCGCAGCGACGGCCAAGCGGGCCCTGCGCGGCGCTCTGGCGTGCTGACGTAAACGCCTCGCTTGCGCCTCTGGTTTGCGACGCCGCTCGTGCCGCCGACTGGGCCGCATTGGTCACCTCGACACCCGCCGCGTGCAGTCGGCCCACGTAGGTCAGCAGCACCACCGCCAACAGGCAGAACACCAGCATGTACATCATCTCGACCGCTGTCAGCACGCCGCGATCGCGCCGCCCAACCGACAGCGGCTGCTGCTCGACGGTCAATGCAAACCCCATGGCTCAGCGCTCCGCAGGAGCTGTCTCGGTTACCCGAGCGGCAAACCCAAGCCCACCCGCCACCACCCCGGGCGTCCGGCCCGACACCGTGACCGACACTGTCGACACGCCAGCTGATGCCTCCGCACACTCGATGACCACCGACGATGACCACCCCGACGCCATGCGCTCGATGATCGACTCCGCCGCCGCAATACCCGCCTCACACGAACTCGAGTAGGCGGCCGCGACGCGTACGCCCTCGGTGGCAGCCTCGTCGAACACGTTTCGCGCGTGCCAGTAGGCCGTTGCCTCGAAGATCAGCAACAGCACCATCAGCAGCGCCATCGAGCCGAAGAGCATCTAGATGGACACGTCGACAGCACCGTGATCGCGTGCAGCAGCACGGCGGGTCGCTGCTGCAGCGCGATGCCGGCGACGCGGCAACACAGGTCGACAGGTTGCACTCGACACGTGATGCCTCAGGGAGCGACCGGATCGGGCACGCTGTCCTTCGCCTGGTTGAAGGTCGAGACGAAGAATGCCGTTGCGGCCAGCGCAACCACGATGCCGACGGCTAGCCAGATCATCTTGGTAACCGCCTCGTCGAGCCCGGTCTCGTCACGACGATCACTCCATGCACGGCGCAGCTCGCGCTGCAGCCGGTCTTTCCACTCGACGCACCGATTTCGGCCACCGATCAAGCCGAGCATCATCCGATCGGATGTTGTCGCAGTTGCCATCGACCACTGCGTTGTTCTGTCAGTCATTGTCATTTCCCCTGTGTCTCATGCGGTTACGTCTCATTCGGATACATCTCGTGCGCGCTGCTCGCCACCCGCTCAGCCACCGAAGGCCTCACTGATGCGGAGCGCAAGCGGATAGGCGAGGAACACGATCGTCGTGACCACGAACCCGACTGTCGGCCCGGCAAGGTT